>CANRCL010000037.1 GCA_947629115.1 uncultured Bacilli bacterium
CTTACTTCTGATGTTACCAATTCAAAATCTTCTTTTAATTTTTTTACTGGAACTTTAATTATTTCACTAATTATATTAAGTATATATTCTTTACTTGCTTTGGAACCACTAGTAAATATTTTCTTAACTACTTCATCCTTTAATAAGACTTTTTCTTTAGTAAGCACGTTTTCCTCCTTTCACTTATATATTTAACCTTTTTTTCTTTCATTTCCTTTTTTTTAAAACAAAAAAATAGTCATTTTAACTATTTTTATCAATATTTATTAGTTTATCCATTAAAAAAGAAGAACCATTAGGCTCTTCCAGCATATTTTCCATCACTTGTAGAAATTAAGATTTTTTCTCCCTCATTAATAAATAAAGGAACTTTAACTACTTTACCGGTTTCTATTTTAGCGTCTTTTTGAGCATTAGTTGCTGTATTACCTTTAACTGCTGGTACTGTTTCAACAACTTCAAATTCAATTTTTTCTGGTAAAGTTATACCAATAATTTCGCCTTCATAAAAATCAATTGAAATATCAATACCTTCTTTAATAAATTCAGCATCACTACCAAGAATACTTTTAGGTACTTCAATTTGTTCATAAGTTTCATTATTCATAAATACTAAATTATCTCCATTAGCATATAAATATTGAACTTTAGTTTTATCTATATGGGCTCTAGTTATTTTAATATTAGTATTAAAAGTTTGTTCAACAATTGAACCAGTTCTTAAATTTTTTAGTTTAATACGAACAAAAGCAGGACCTTTACCTGGCTTTACATGTTGAAATTCTTGAATCAAACATAAATTACCATCAATAATAACAGTCATTCCATTTTTAATATCATTAATATTAATATTCATTAGTTTACCTCCTTATTTTATTTCTTTTCTTTTGCTACAACGTTTTTACGACATTTAGGACAATATTTTTTGATTTCTAAACGTTCAGGATTATTTTTTTTGTTTTTACTTGTTGGACGTAATTCGGCACCACATTCTGTGCATCTTAAAGTTACATAATTACGATTTTCATTTTTAGCCATATAAAATCCTCCTCACTTAATTACCACCTTATTATATCAAACTTTTATCTTTTTTCAAATAGAAAGTTTGTAATACCAGAAGAAATATATCTTGTGATGTATACTTTACTATAATTATATTCTCTTTGAACATAAATATTAGGTGCTAAAACAACTAAACTATATTCGGGATTATCATAAGGAGCAAAGCCAACAAAGGCAATAGAAGTCGTTTTTGTATCCATAACTCCATCATTATTAGTATCAATAAAAGTTTCACTTGTTCCCGTTTTACCAGCCGGATTATAAGTGCTTTTAATATAGTTTCTTGCTGTACCACTCGTAGTAGCCAAATGCATTGCTTCTTTTAACCTGCTTAAATATTTACTATCTAAACTTACTTTACTAACCAAATCATAATTATTTTGATAAATTATTTCATTATTATTTTTAACTTTAGCCATTAAACTAGGCTTTCTTTTTTCGCCCATATTAGCAACAGTACTAACATATTGAAATAATTCTACTGGAGTATAAGTATCATATTGGCCTATACTTAAATTAAGAAGTAAATCGCTTTGATTTAAAGAACCAATTATACCCGTTTTTTCATTTGGTAAATCAATACCTGTTTTGGCTCCTAAACCATATTCTCTAAAAGTACTTCTAAATTTTTCAAAATCATTTTTAGTAGTATTAAGATGCATATTATATTTATAATCATTACCTGTGAGACCAATGGCTATTTTAAATTGATAATAATTACTACTTTTAGCAATGGCTGTTAAATCATTAATTTTTCCTAAACTTTTATAACTACATTTAATAGGTACTTGATATAATTTAATACAACTATCAATAACACTACTTCCAATATCTATAACTCCATATTTATAACCAGTACTAATCGTGGCCATTTTAACAACTGAACCAACGGTATAAGAAGTATTAATTAAATTAGTATTAACATTTTTAAATATTTTTTTATTTTTATCCATTAATTTTTGTCCACTTAAAGCAATTATTTCTCCAGTTTTAGGATTACCAACAATACTATAAACTTCACTAAAATATTCTGTATTACTTCTTTTTTTAATATTTAAAATATTTTCTCTAATAATACTTTCTAATTTTAATTGAACATCTATATCAATTGATAAAACTAAATCATAACCATTTCGCCCCTCTTTAATTAATTTTAAATTGTTATTTTCATCGACTTCATATAAATCTTTTTCGCCTTTTAAATAATCTTCATAATAATTTTCTAAATAAGATAAACCAACTATATCTGAAAGATTATAACCTTTTTGTAAATATTCTTCTTTTTTATCGGCCGGAATACTTCCAATAGTTCCAAAAATATCTTTTAAAGTATTTCCATAATTATAAACTCTTTCCCAAGTCAGTTCTACATTTACACCTTTAATATTACTATCTATTATTTCACTAAATTGCGTATCACTAATATTACTAGCAATTTTCTTTTTATCATAAGAATATCCTTTATTCATTAAATCATAAATAGTGGCTACTTCTTTTTCTAAATCACTTAAATTATTTAGCATTTCTTTAGTTATTCTATCATTTTTTAAATTCTTTAAATCTTGACTTGAAAGTTTACGCATTTCATATAAATCCCATTCTTCTTTTGTTATTAAATCATCCCCATTATTATGTGTAATTAAATAATAATTTTTTAAACTATTAGAATTTATATCTACTTGTAAAATATTGGCTAAATCTTTGGCTATTTCTAACTCTTCTTTAATAGTAATACCTTTATCTTTACGATAAAAAACCGTTTTAATTCCTTTATTATCTACTAAAACTTTCCCATTACAGTCTAAAATTCGGCCTCTTGGAGCACTACTACCATAAACATAATTATTAGTTTTTTTAATAAGTAAATCTTGATAGTATTCCCCTTTAACTATATTTAAAAATAATATTCTTCCTAAAATAATAGTAAATATTCCTATTAAGATTAAATACTTCTTCATAATTCCACCATTATTAGTATGGTTTTATAAAATATTAGTATTCATTTTATTTAATTTTACATAAAATATATTAGGTGGTAAAGATGTACAATTTAATTGAAAGATATATGAATAGAATAACAAAAGAAGATATCAATAATTTTGCTTTAAGTAAAAACATAACTTTATCCGAAAGTGAACTAGATTTTACCTATGACTTTGCTAAAAAAAACTATCAAAATATTTTAGCAAATCCCACTCTTTTTAACATCAATCGTTATAAAAGTCACTACACAGAAGAAAACTTTAACAAAATTGTTAAAGTTTATAATGAATACTTTCAAAAATACGCAAATTATTTATAAAAAGAACGAATATCTGCAATTAAATTGGGATTAAAAATTCCCTCTCTTAACATTTTAATCTCAAATTTATAAGGTGGATAAACTAGTTCTTTTTCAGTATCTTCTTTGTTAATATATGGTGTTTCTAATATTTTAGGAACATCTTTTAATTGAGGATTATTTAAAATATTTAAAATAGTTGGAAAACCTAGAGTACCTAAACCTATATTAGCATGACGGTCTTTATGAGAACCAAGAGGATTTTTACTATCATTTAAGTGAACACATTTTATTTTATCAAGGCCGATAATAGTATTAAATTCTTCTAAAAATTTATCAAAATTTTGCATATCATAACCCGCATCATTTAAATGACAAGTATCTAGGCAAACGCCAATGTTTTTACTTTCTACACCATCTAAAATAGTTTTAATTTCTTCTAAAGTACAACCACATTCGCTTCCCTTACCAGCCATAGTTTCTAAAATAATCATACATTTAGCGTCATCTTTTACGATGTAGTTTAAAGCCTCAATTATGTTAGCAATGCCCTCTTCTTTAGTATGTTTTACAGCACTTCCCGGATGAAGAACAATATATTTAATTCCTAACATTTCACATCTTTCAATTTCTTTCTTTAAAAAACTTATTGAAAAATTCCAAGCTTCTTCTTTTTCTTTATTGGCTAAATTAATAATATAAGGAGCATGACATATAACATTGTCCATACTTATATTATTTTCTTTCATTAATTGTAAGGCTTCATCTAAATATTCCTTTTTTATTGAACTCCGAAATGTATTTTGAGGTGCTCCAGTATATAACATAAAAGCATTAGCATTATAACTTAATGCTTCTTTTAAAGAACCTAAAATTTGGTCATTTCCAAAATGAACATGACTACCTAATATCATTTTACTTCACATCCAATTTTATTATAAAAAAAAATGAACTAAATGTCCATTCTTATTTTTTTAATTTACAGCGCTACAATCAAATTTTGTATTTTCAGGAATAGTAGTACTATCTTTAACATCAGCACTATCTACTTCGCTTTCTTCTACATCTACATAATAAGCGGTGTTTCGCATAACAATATGATAAGTATAGTTATTAGAACCTGTTATTGGTTTTACAACAACATATCCTTCATAATCGCCACCTTTATTATTTGCTTTAATGGCTTTTGGACTTTTATCCCACCAACTTAAATCAACTAATTTTTTTAAAGAGAAACAATAGCCACCAGTAATTTGTTTATAATTTGCTTCATCACCTGTTGGTAAATTTGCATCCCCATGACGATGTGTACCAATTGCAATCATTGTCATTTCATTTGATGCTGCCTCTACTGCTGCAGTTGCTTCTACGGCAAATGCACTTTCTCTTGCTTTATTCATATATGGTAGAATTGTTGACATTGCTAATAACATAACAATTGCTAATACCACAATAACGGCCAATAATTCAATAAGAGTAAAACCTTTATTATTCTTGAACGTTTTCAAAAACATCCACCTCTATCCTTATAAAATAATCTTACAATAATTATTATTCGTTGTCAATTAAAAAGGCATGCATTTTACAAAAAAATTTTTTCCTTTTAGCCAATATGATTTATTACCAAACTATCATAACTACCAATATTGCCAACTTTATCTTTAACACATACTAAATAAGTCCCATTTTTATTAACAGTCCATACATTATTTGATTTATAACTGGCATCCGGAATATTATTACAAGTTTGTCCCGTTGTTTTTATTCCTAAATAATAAGTAGCTATACCTGATCCTTTTCCATCACTTGCCACAATGGTTACATTCTTATTAGGTGTATTTATAAAACGATTAGCAATAGTAAATTCATTTGGATAAATAACCGGGTTTTCATTATCAATTTTTAAATCAACTGAAGCACTATACCTTTTAACATTATCACTATTATAAAAAGTTAATTGAAAAGTATATTTAGTTGTTAAAATTCCATTAATATTATCTAATACAATATTAGCCTTATTTTCAATTGAAGCCCCACTACTACTTGTCCATATACATTTATTATTCGAATTTTCACAATTTATATCAACATCATTACTTGATGGATTAAGACTTATACCACTTCCTCTTACCCAACCATCAGCATTTGAAGGAGCATAAGCCCCGATTAAATCTATATTAATACTTGCCGTTTGTTGATTTAATTTATTCTTATCGCAAGTTCCATTAACATCATAATCCATTCCATCAATAAATTTTGCTTCGTAATAATTACCCTTTTTTTCCATTTCAATTAAATAACAATTTAGTCTTTTATTGGTAACTGGGTCATTTATAGTTCCATCTTCTTCATCACTATCTAAATAGCCAGCCTCAACAAGGTCATTAGCAAATATTATTGTTTCTCCAGTATCAAAAGCATATTTAGCGGCGGCGACTTCAATATTACTAATCATATTCCGTCTTTGACTTTCTCTAATTGTTTTTACTACATTGTTAATACTAGGAACCGCAATCGCAAATATTAAAGCCAATATTACTATCGTAGCAATTAATTCAATTAAAGTAAAACCTCTCTTATTCATACTGTCACCTATAATAATTTTAACTTATTTAAAGATTTATTACAAGAAGAGATTAACCAAATGCCACATCTAACATCATCATAATAACAAAACCTAAAATAGTAAATAAACTCATTAAATTTTTATGTTTATTTTTTTGACTTTCAGGAATAAGTTCACTAATCGCTACATAAATCATGGCTCCGGCTGCAAATGCTAAAAAGAATGGTAAAATATTTTTAACAAAAATAACTAAAAAACAACCAATCAAACCAGCAATAGGTTCAACTATGCCACTTAAAGTACCTAAAATAAATGATTTAGTTCGGCTTATATTTTCTCTTCTTAAAGGAAGACTAACTGAAGAACCTTCCGGAAAATTTTGAATACCTACTCCAACTGCTAACATTACTGCTGCTGTTAAAGTCGCTTCTGGTGCCCCACTAGCAATTGAACCAAAAGCAACTCCTATCGCAAGACCTTCCGGTATATTATGTAAAGTAATTGAAAACATTAACATTGCTGTTCTTTTAATTCCTTTTACTTTAGAATTTCCTTTTTTACTTAATATAATATCAAAAATATAATCACAAATTATTAAAATAACTCCACCACTTAAAAATCCTAAAGAAACTACTAGCCAAGAATTCATTCCTAAAGCATCAGCCCCATTAATCGCGGGATTTAATAATGACCAAAAAGATGCTGAAATCATTACACCCGCTGAGGAACCTAACATAGCATCTAATATAGTTCCATTTACTTTTTTAAAAAAGAAAACTAATGCCGCTCCTAAAGCCGTTATGCCCCAAGTCATTAAAGTTGCTAATAAAACTTGAATGTAAACTGATGAATTAATATAAAAACTTACCATAAAAAATAAACACCCTATTATAATATAGAGTGTAAATTATTATTTAGTGTAGGCAATAATCTAATTTATAAAATTTTCTTAACTATTCAAATTGCCTATTTTATTTTTAAAAAAAAGAAGTTTTTTCACTTCCTTTTAATTAATCAAAACTTTCAACGTTTGAACATACAAATTCAGTATTATCAACTTTTAAAGATAATTTCTTATCTGCTAAATAATTTTGATTAGCATTTCTATTAACAATTTTTAATGCTGCTTCAAATGCGGCTTCGCCTTTAACTTCTTCTACATTAGCAGTAGTAATATCATAAACTACATGGAATGTTGTTCCGGCTTCTGCTTTTAAAACACTTAATAAATCAAATTCTACACTATCTGCTTTATTAGAAATAGTTTCAGTTGATTTATAAAAATACACATGATTGCTACCATTGTCAGATGCTGAGTTTTGGAACTTGATTGAACCATCTTCGGCTTGCATTTGAGTATCTCCAGCTTTCGCTACTTCAGCCATTGTATTTTCACCTTCACCAGCAGAAATTTTAACT
The DNA here is from genome assembly GCA_947629115.1 of uncultured Bacilli bacterium. Next base: position 7,329 of record CANRCL010000037.1, read on the forward strand.
GTTGATGTACAACGGAATTTCTTTCCTTCAGTACCACCTTTTATTACTGCCGTTGCAATTTTATGATATGTTTCAGCATCAGTTTTGTTGCTTTGAAAGCCACTATCAGATTGATTTGGAGTTGTAGTAGCATAATATGCTTTACCACTATCACCAGCATTCATTTGTGACATATCAGCAGCACTTAAAGCAATATAGAACTCATCTTCATGGTCAGTAAGTGATGCAGTACCGAATGTTGCTTCATCTACTCCTTCAGTAGTACCTTGGAATTGAGTTGATGAAGTACCGCCACCTCCTTGTTGTACTATTGAAAAGTATGCAAATGTTGCACCTACTACTGCAACTAATAATGTAGCAACAGCAATAACTGTTAAAAGCATCGTATTTTTCTTGTCCATTTTTTTAATCTCCTCTCTATTATCAATTATAGAACAATATTTTTTGCTTTGTCAATTTAAAAATGCTAAAAATTATTTCATTTAAAAAGAACTAATATAAAATTAGCCCTTTCAGAGATTAAAAATAACGGACAAGTGTTATTTTTAAATATATAATTGCTTTGACACTTAATTGACAAAGTAATTACTAAAAATTATCGACAGCAGAACATACAAATTTTGTATTATCAACTTGTAAAGTTAAATTTTTATCTGCTAAATAGTTTTGATTAGCATTTCTATTAACAATTTTTAATGCGGCTTCAAATCCGGCTTGACCAATTACACTTGGCGCCTCAGATTCAGATGTTGCAGTTGTAATATCATATACAATATTAAATGTTGTTGCTTCTTTTAAAACACTTAATAAATCAAATTCAATGCTATCTTTTTTATCAGTAATAGTTTCTGTTGATTTGTAAAAATAAACGTGATTAGCATCCGTTGATTGTGCTTGTATATTACGGAATGTAATTGCACCATCTTCTGCTACTACTTTTTTATCAGTTGAATATCCATCATTACCCTCCACATAAGTTTTTAAAGTACCACTTGGAGTAATAGTTGCAGTTGATGTACAGCGAATTTTTTTATCTGCTTTTCCACCATTAATTACCGCAGTAGCAACTGTATGAAATGCATTTCCAACTTCAGTTTCTTTATTCGTAGTTAAACCATCATTAGGAGTTGTAGTAGCATAATAATCTTTGCCACTTTCACCAGCATTTCCTTGAGACATATCAGCAGCACTTAAAGTAATATAAAATTCATCTTTGCTATCAGTAAGTGAAGCCGTACCAAAAGTATCTTTATCTACTCCTTCAGTAGTACCTTGAAATTTAGTTGCTGAAGTACTTCCTCCCTCAGGTTGTTGCACTATTGAGAAATATGCAAATGTTGCTCCTACTACCGCAACAAGTAAAGTTGCCACCGCAATTACAGTTAATAACATCGTATTTTTCTTATCCATTTTATTTAACACTCCTTCCTATTTTTCATTATAAATTACCCCCCCGATTGTCAACATAAAATTTTACACTTTACACTAAAAAACGGACAAGGGTTATTTTCAATATTTAATTTTATTAATCAAAATTTTCAACGTTTGAACAAACGAAATCATCTGTATCAACTTTTAATGATAATTTTTTACCTGCTAAATAATTTTGAGTTGCATTTCTATTAACAATTTTTAATGCGGCTTCAAATCCGGCTTGACCTTTTACACTTGGCGCTTCAGATTCAGATGTTGCAGTTGTAATATCATAAACAATAGTAAATGTTGTTGATTCGGCAGTTAATAAACTTAATAAATCGTATTCAAGGCTTTCTGCTTTTGAAGATATAGTTTCTCCAGATTTATAGAAATATACATGATTTGTTCCACTTTCTGAAGTACTATTTTGGAATTTAATTGAACCATCATCAGCAAGCATTTTTTGTCCTTCTGGTGCAGTTGCTGCTTGAGATGCAACTTCTTTTAAAGTATTTTCACCATCACCAGCACTAATAGTTGCAGTTGACGTACAACGGAATTTTTTATTAGCAGTACCACCATCAATTACAGCAGTAGCAACTTTATAAAATGTTTCAGCATCATTTTTATTACTTGTTACAACTCCATCACCTTGATTTGGCACATTTGTTGCATAATATGCTTTTCCACTATCACCAGCATTTACTTGTGACATATCAGCAGCAGTTAAAGCAATATAAAAATCATCAGTATGGTCAGTAAGTGATGCAGTACCAAATGTTGCTGCATCCACTCCTTCAGTTGTACCTTGGAACTTAGTTGCTGAAGTACCTCCTCCCTCGCCTTGAACTATTGAGAAGTATGCAAATGTTGCTCCAACTACCGCAACAAGTAAAGTTGCAACTGCAATTACAGTCAATAGCATCGTATTTTTCTTATCCATTATATTTAACACTCCTTCCTATTTTTCATTATAAATTACCCCCCCCGAGTTGTCAACAAAGCTACTGAAAAAGTATTAAAAAATTTAATATTTAACATTTTTTTACACATTTTTTCTAAAATTTTTTCTAATTT
>CANRCL010000038.1 GCA_947629115.1 uncultured Bacilli bacterium
TTTAATGTTGTTATATTAGGTGCGCTATTATATTCTTCAGTATTAGCCATATTCCAGATCTTATAACTATATCTTGGGATCCACACAAAATAACTTTCGATATCTTTTTCTAATATTATATCTCCAGTTTTATAATCTTTATTACTTGGATTATCAACCAACAATACGGCATTAGCCCATTTTTTAGAATTATAATCATACCATTTTGTTTTTAAATTAGCATAATGCACTGTTCCATCATCATCTAATGTTATTGGGATTAATTTTTTAGTTGTTTCCTCTGCATCTAGTACCGGGTCTGCTCCATTCAAAGTTTTATCTTTCCATACTTCACTTAATAAACCAGATTTTTCATATAATTCATCTATGGCATCTTGGACATTATCGTATTTACCACCACTAGTTGACTTATCATAAGATACATCTTTACTTTTAATTATAGTTGTGGCGGCATACACACTTGTTCCGGATATTAATGCACCAATAATTATTCCTATAAACAATTTATAATTTTTCTTAACCATAAGTTATCCATCTACCTTATGGTTTTATTATAAAATATTACCCCCCCCGTCAAGTATTTTTCAAAATTTTTTAACATCAAAAATTTTTATTTTGTCATAAGAACTAGACGAGTTCCATAGACATATTCATAAGTTCCAGTAGTAGCATCATAGTAAAATGGGCCAACCATTCCACCACCATTAGCAGCACCGCCTCGTTGGAACCATGGATGTTTCAAATCTAAAAAATATTGAACATCAGTATACCAACTACTATGATTTCTTAGTGTTCCATCACCATCATAATATTTATAATATGGACCTGTTTCTCCTGTCGCATCTCCTAAAATTCGATATATAAAAGTTTCCATTCCGCTATTTGGATTGTATATATTTACATAATTTTTATATATTCCTGTTTTAAATAATGTTTCATCTTTAAAACCGCTCTCTCCTAAATATCCTTCTTGATATGCCGCTGTATATTCACTTGCTCCACCTGATATATCATAAATACCGGTTATATTACCTGTTGTACTTGCTAGATATCCAGTTGATGTATTATAGGCTTCAGTTTTTCCTGATGCAGTATCACCTGTTTCTCCCAAAAAACAACTTTGATCAGTATTAGGTGCTGCACTATATCCCGTTTTATAGTCTATATTGTTATTTATTCTAACTTCTGTTCCTATTCCATATTTTGAATGAGAAAGGTATGCTATGGCTCCCCATTCTGTATTCTTTATCATATGGCTTTCTAATGAGCGATTATAATTATATAAACTTAAAAAGAAATTTTGTACTGTATTCAATCTCCATGAATTTACATTTGGCTTTACTATTACTCTTTTACTATTTTCTTCTGTTATTTGGGCTTTTGCTGCTGTCCAACTTGATGTATTTTCTATTGGACTACCATTGTTACCATTTTGATTATATCCAACCTCAAACTTTCCTACCCATATTCCGTTTAAATCTTTATCACCTAAGGTAAATGCTGGATGAGTATAATATTCATTTAATTTGGCTTCACTTTCTTCCATCTTTGGATTAATACTTACATCACCAAACTTAATGTCAATTATTATTGGCTTATTGAATGCATTTTGGGGCGATGTTTCATAATTGGTATTATTTAATATTGTGATATTTGGAGTTCCATTATAATCTTCAGTATTAGCCATATTCCATATCTTATAACTAAACCTTGGGATCCACACAAAATAACTTTCAATGTCTTCTTCTAGAATTATATCTCCAGTTTTATATGTATAGTTTTCTGTTCCGCCATTTTTGGGATTATCTACAAGTAGTACTGCATTCGCCCATCTTTTTTCGGCATAATCATACCATTTTGTTTTTAAGTTAGCATAATGAACTGTTCCATCACTATCTAATGTTATAGGTATTAATTTTTTAGCACTTCCCTCTACATCTAATACTGGATCTGCTCCATTAAGTGTTTTATCAACCCAAGTATCCTTTAACAAACCAGATTTTTCATATAGTTCATCTATGGCGTCTTGGACATTATCATATTTACCACCACTACTTGTTTTATCATATGATACATCTTTACTTTTAATTATTGTTGTCGCAGCATATACACTTGTTCCAGATATTAGGGCTACTAATATAAATGCGATTACTAATTTATAATTTTTCTTCAACATATTAACACCTTTTCTTATTTTGGCTACTTTTTCTATTTGTATTTATCTATTTTGTACTTTCTTTTATTATATACTTCTAACGTATATTTTTCAACCATTTTAAAATAAATAGGTTTTCTTTCCTATTCTATTTTTATTATAAAATATTACCCCCCCCAGTCAACATTTTGTTGAAAATTTTCAATAAAAAATTGATAGACTGTACTATCAAGTTTTTATTTTGTCATAAGAACTAGACGAGTTCCGCCATAACTAAAAGAAAAGCCTGAACCTCTATAAAAATAAAATTGACCTGCCAAACCACCATCAACGCAATCGCCTCCTCGAGCAAACCAAGGATCATCGAAATTAATAAAATTGGCAGAATCTGTATACCAAGCACTATGTTCTCTTAAAACATCGCCATCAAAATATGAATAAAATGGTCCCATTTCTCCGGTTGCATCACCTAATTTTCTTTTGGTGTATGTATTTACGTCGCTATCACCCAAATAAATATCTAAATAATCTTTATAAGATGTTTTAAGTTCTGTATCATTTGTAAATCCACTTGATCCTATTGTTCCTTCTCGATATGCTGCTACATATTCCCATGCTCCTCCGCTCATATCGTATACTCCATATATATTTCCAGTAGTACTTGCAAGATATCCAGCACCACTATTATATGGTTGCGTTTTATCTTTTTCTTTGCTTGTTCCTGTTTCGACTAATCTTGTTTCTTGATTACTATTGGCGGCTGCACCCATTCCAGTCACATAATCCGATGCATTGTTTACATTTATATTACTTCCTATTCCATATATACTATGTGATAAATATGCTACTGCTCCCCATTCAGTATTTTTCATCATATGGCTTTCTAATTCTCTATTATAATTATATAAACTTAAGAAGAAGTTTTTTACGGTATTATTTCGCCATGAATTAACATTTGGCTTTACTATTACTCTTTTACTATTATTTTCATTAATTTCTGCTTTTGATGTTGTCCAACTTGATGTATCATTTATGGGATTTCCATTATCACCACTTTGATTATATCCTACTTCAAATTTTCCTACCCATATTCCTTTTAAATTTTTATTACCTAAGGTAAAGGCTGGATGAGTGTAATAATTATTCACTACTGCTGCGTTTTCTTCCATCTTTGGATTAGTACTTACATCACCAAATTTTATATCAATTATTCTTGGCTTATTAAAGGCATTTTGGGGTGAGGTTTCGTAATTTGTATCAGTTAAAGTTGCAGATAATCTCGGAGCACTATTATATTCTTCTGTATTGGCCATATTCCATATTTTATAACTATATCTTGGGATCCACACAAAATAACTTTCGATATCTTTTTCATTTATAATATCTCCAGTTTTATAATTAGCATTACTTGGGTTGTCTACAAGAAGTATAGCATTAGCCCATTTCTTATCTGCATAATCATACCATTTGGTTTTTAAATTTGCGTAATGAACTGTTCCATCATTATCTATGGTTATTGGAATTAATTGTTTTGTGGCACCATCTACATCTAATACTGGATCTGCTCCATTCAAAGTTTTATCTTTCCACACTTCACTTAATAAGCCAGATTTTTCATATAGTTCATCTATGGCATCTTGGACATTATCATATTTACCACCACTAGTTGTTTTATCATACGATACATCTTTACTTTTGATTATTGTTGTTGCAGCATACACTCCACTTATAGAAATCATTAATCCTAAAATAAACGCTATTACTACATATTTTTTCTTAACCATAAGTTATTCATCTACCTTATGATGTTATTATAAAATATTACCCCCCCCAGTCAACATTTTTTCAAAAAATTTTTAGGGAGAACTATCTACCATGATTTTTTATTAATTTTAACGAAGTTATCTTTATAATACATTCAGTCAAAAAAGTTATTATTTTATTGCAAGAATTAAACGAAACCCAATCCAATTATATTCTTTTCCGGAATAATTAGCAAAATGAAATTGACCACCACGCAAACCATAATAATAAGAGCCACCTCTAAATATCCAAGGATTTGATGTTGTAAAAAAATATGCATCATCAGAATACCAACTATTATGATAACGATATTCGTTACTATCATAATAGCCATAAAATGGTCCCATTTCTCCAGTAGCATCTCCGAGTATTCTTTTATTGTATGTTGCCATTCCACTATCTGTAGGATATATATCTACATAATTTTTATATGTTGTTTTTAATTCTGTATCGTCTGTAAATCCACTTGAGCCTACTTGACCACTCGTATATGCTGCTACATACTCAGCAGCACCTCCACTTAGATCATAAACGCCCGTTATATTTCCACTTGTGCTTGCTAAATGTCCTATTCCTTTATTATAAGAATTAGTTATTGTATCCGTATTACCGGCTTGTGCAAGATATTTACTTTGATCAGTATTTGCTGCAGCACTATATCCTGTTTTATATTGATTATTATTATTTATTCTTACTTCAGTACCTATTCCATATGCTGAATGTGAAAGATAGGCTACTGCTCCCCACTCTGTATTTTTCATCATATGACTTTCTAATTTTCTATCATAATTATATGATGTTAAAAACATATTTTGAATGGTGCTATTTCTCCAAGAGTAAACATTTGGTTTTATAATAACTCTATTACTTGCCACATTATTTTGGTTTGCTCCATTTGTTGTCCAAGATGAAGTATCACTTATTGGATTTCCATTATCTGATGTTTGATTATATCCGACTTCAAACTTACCTACCCATATTCCGTTTAAATCAATACTACCTAATGTAAATGCCGGATGTGTATAATATTTATCTACTTCTGCTTCACTTTCACTCATTCTAGGATTTGTACTTATATCACCAAATTTGATATCTATTATTCTGGATTTATTAAATGCTTGAACTGATGAAGTTTCATAATTATTATCTGCTAATGTAGTAATATTTGGGGCATGACTATATTCTTCTGTATTTGCCATATTCCATATTTTATAACTATATCTTGGGATCCATACAAAATAACTTTCGATGTCTTCTTCTAAAATTATATCTCCAGTTTTATATGTATATTTTTCTGTTCCCCCATTTTTGGGATTATCAACTAATATTACAGCGTTGGCCCAACGTTTATCTGAATAGTCATACCATTCAGAATACAAATTAGCATAGTGTACTGTTCCATCACTATCTAAAGTTATTGGTATTAATTTCTTAGTACTTCCTTCTACTTCAAGAATAGGATCAGCACCATTCAATACTGGATCTTTCCATATAGTGTCATGTATTTTATAAGCATCTTTTGCCTTTTCATATAATTCATCTATTGAGTCTTGGACATTATCATATTTACCATCGCTATATGTTTTATCATACGATACATCTTTACTTTTGATTATTGTTGTAGCAGCATACACTCCAGTTGTTGAAATTATAACTCCAAGAATAAATCCTATTATTAATTTATAATTTTTCATAATCATAAGTTATTCATCTACCTTATGATTTTATTATAAAATATTACCCCCCCCAGTCAACATTTTTCCAAAAATTTTCATAGAGAAGCAAGAACTAAGCGTGAAGAAAAGTCAACATCAGCATGACCATAAAGACTAATAAAACAAAACTGACCTGCTAAATCACCATCAGCAAAATCGCCACCACGCCCAAACCATGGAAGTTGAAAATCTACAAAGTATGAAGAGTTAACATACCATGAACTATGATATCTTAATGTTCCAAGAGTTTGTCCTACTCCATTAGTTCCATCACCATCATAATATTGATAAAATGGGCCCATTTCTCCAGTTGCATCTCCTAATATCCTTTTCGTATATGTTATTTGAGTACTTTCTGCAGCATAAATATCAATATAATTTTTATATGTCGTTTTTAGTTCTTCATCATTTGTAAATTCACTTCCACCTATAGTTCCTAATCGATATGCAGCCATATATTCAACTGCTCCACCTGACATATCGTATATTCCAGTTATATTTCCTGTTGTACTAGCCAGAAATCCTGCTCCACTATTATATGGCTGGGTTTTATCACTTTCATTACTTGTGCCATATTCTCCTGGTCTTTTTTCTTGATTAGTATTTGCCGCAGCAGCCATTCCAGTCACATAATCTGATGCATTGTTTACATTTAGATTGCTTCCTATTCCATATATACTATGTGATAAATATGCTACTGCTCCCCATTCGGTATTTTTCATCATATGGCTTTCTAAAGAGCGATTATAATTATATAAACTTAAAAATAAGTTTTTTACTGTATTGCCTCGCCATGAATTTACATTTGGCTTTACTATGACTCTTTTACTATTTTCTTCTGTTATTTCTGCTCTTGATTTTGTCCAACTTGATGTTTCTTCTATTGGATTTCCATTGTCTCCATTTTGATTATATCCTACTTCAAATTTGCCTACCCATATTCCTTTTAAATCTTTATCTCCTAATGTAAAGGCGGGATGAGTATAATATTCATTTAATTGGGCTTCACTTGCATTCATCCTTGGATTAGTATTAACATCTCCAAATTTAATATCTATTATTCTTGGTTTATTAAACGCATTTTGGGGCGATGTTTCATAATTGGTATTATTTAATGTTGTTATATCTGGTGCACTATTATAATCTTCAGTATTGGCTAAATTCCACATTTTATAACTATACCTTGGTATCCATACAAAATAACTTTCAATGTCTTCTTCTAGAATTATATCTCCAGTTTTATATGTATATTTTTCTATTCCGCCATTTTTGGGATTATCAACTAATATTACAGCATTGGCCCATTTCTTATTACTATAATCATACCATTTTGTTTTTAAGTTAGCATAATGGACTGTACCATCATCATCTAACGTTATTGGTATTAACTTTTTTGTACTTTCTTCTATGTCTAATACTGGGTCTGCTCCATTTAATGTCTTATCTTTCCAGACCTCACTTAACAAACCTGACTTTTCATATAACTCATCTATCGCATCTTGTACATTATCATATTTTCCACCACTAGTTGTTTTATCATATGATACATCTTTACTTTTTATTATAGTTGTTGCGGCATATACTCCAGTTGCCGATATTATTATTCCAAATATAAATCCTAGTATAAATTTATAATTTTTCTTAACCATAAGTTAACCATCTACCTTATGGTTTTATTATAAAATATTACCCCCCCCGGTCAAGACTTTTTCAAAAAAATTTTTTAAGTGATCAAAAAAAGCCATCATTTCTATGGCTCTTCATCATTATATTCTATTTCTAATTTATCTTTTTGCAAAGTTTCTATTTCAGCATTTTTAATGCTTTGAAATCTTTTCGAAATCTTTTCTGTAGTAGTATGTAATTCATCTAAACTTTGATTAACACTTTTAACACTTCTAGAAAGTTTATCCCATCTTTCTTTATATCTGCCAAACTCTACTCCTAATTTATCTAATTCTTCATGAATTATTTTAGCGTATTTATCTCTTTCCATATTCTTTAAAATCATACTAATAATAGATAAAGTACTTATTAAAGTAGTTGGACCAGTAATCCATACTTTTTTAGAGTAAGCATAATTTAAAAGTTCAGGATGATAAGCATTTATTTCAGCAAAAATGGCTTCAGCCGGTAAAAACATTATGGCTTCATCACTTGTTTCACCAGGAATTATATATTTTTCAGCAATATCCGTAATATGTTTTTTTACATCAGTCACAAAATTCTTTTCAAATAATAATCTTTCTTCTTTACTCCTATTTTTATCTACCATTTTTTGATAATCTTCTAAAGGAAATTTACTATCTATAGCAATAGTTCCTAAAGGAGATGGGGCATATAACAAACAATCAGCAATATAACCATTACTCATTTTATGTTGCATACTATAAATACCTGATGAAGAGGAACCAAAAGCATTATTTAAAATGTATTCTAAATTTACTTCACCAAAAGTACCTCTTGTTTTTTTATCTGTTAAAACACTTTGTAAAGAAACTATTTCTGTACTTAAACCATCAATTTTCTTTTGGGCTTCATCAATTTTATTTAAACGCTCTAATACATTCATAAAAGTTTTATTGCTTTTTTCAAAATTTTCTGAAAGTTGATTATTTACCCTTTCATTAATTAGATTTAATTTTTGTTCAATTTTAGCATCTAAAGTATCAAAATCACCACGTAAATCTTTGCTAAAAGTTAATTTAAAATCGCCAATATCTTTAGTTAAAGAAGTATCTAATCTTCCCATTCTTTCAATAATATCTTTACTACCATTATTTTTAAACAATAATAAAATAAGTATAACTAAAATTATTCCTAATAATGCTATAATTACATATTCCATAAATTACCTCAATTTATTTTTTTATATTTAAACTTTTATCAACTTTCTTTTTTAATTCTTTAACAAAATTTTTAATTTCATCTGGATAAATTGTAATCGGAAAACTTTTAGTAGTTATTTTAACTCCATTAGAAACACTTTCTACATTCCAAATATGTTCATATTTTATTTTAATTGGTATAAAACCTAATCTAATTACTAAAGCCTCTTTGTCTAAAGTATAAGTAGTAAAATAATAAGTATGAATTAAAATTAAAGTTAAAATTGCATAAATTGTACAATAAACATATTCATTTAAAATAACAAAGAAGATACACATAATTAAACAAAGAATTAAAATAGAACTCATAAAAATTAAATTTGATTTTTCATACTTTACTTTATATCTCATTACTATCACCAATTTTATTGTACTAAATTTTTTAACAATTTTCCATATAAAAAGAAGAGTTTTTTTACTCTTCCTTAAGTTTTTTATCGGAATTTATTTTTAAGAAGTTTTTTCCATCAACCATACGTCCTACTAACATTGAAGAGGCGGTATCACCAACAACATTTAAAACCGTGGCTGGAGCATCAATAACTGTGGCAATAATTGTTAATATTGGTAAAGCACCGGCTGGAAAACCTAATAATGATAAGATAAACATTTCAGATATTGTACCACCACCAACAGGAACGGCAGTAATTAATAAAGTGGCTAATAAAGATACTCCAAGAATTGTCCAAATACTTTGATTAGTATTAAATAAATAAACTAAAAACATTATTTTAAAGACACTACCTATTACTGAACCATCTTTATGAAAACTAGTTCCCATAGGAATAGTTGTTTCGGCTACATCACTAGATATACCCATATCTTTAGCACATTTAACATTGACTGGAATTGATGCGGCTGAAGAACAAGTTGCTAAAGCCGTTGCTGTTGGGGCTAAAATATGT
>CANRCL010000039.1 GCA_947629115.1 uncultured Bacilli bacterium
TAAAGCACAACTATCTACTTCTTTTAAGAATGAATTATCTTTAACTAAATTTGGTATTTCTTTAATTAAATCATAAGAACTTAATTTACTATTTTCCTTTTTTAAACTTAACATATAATTATATACAAATCTAGAGCAACCAATAGTTTTATTAATTAATTCTTGTTCTTTTTCATTTGGATATATTCTAAATTTATAAGCCCGATTTATTAACATAATTCATTTCTCCTTTAGGTTATATCCAAATTATAACATACGTTTGTTTGCTGTTCAATACTTTTTATATTAATTTTTTTAACTTTTGTGACTTTTTATATTAATTTTTTTAACTTTCCTATTATATTAAAAAAATACAAATTATTAACTAACTTGTATTTTATTTTTTCTTCCTTTTAACAACTAATAAGGTAATTATTCCAACTAAAATAGGAACACTAATTATTGGAATTAAATAATAGTTTGACCATTTAAAACTTTTCTCTTCTTTTAACTTATTATCTTCTATTTCATTTTTTACTGGTTCTTTTTCTTTTGTTTCTTCTTCATTAACTACTTCATTAACATCTTGATTTTCTTTTTTCTCTTCTCTTATAATATTTAAAATATACACACTTTGAGATTTATCTTCGGCAGTCACTTTAATTTCCAATATATTATCGCCAACTTTTAAGGTTGGTTCTTTATCATACTTTAAACTTGCTTTACTACTATCTAAAGTAGCATTTATACTAACATTTTCTTTTTCATAAGGCACAGTCAATTCATAATAATAATTATCTTTTTGAAAATTTAAATCATAATCTTTGACTTCTAATTTTTTTAAAGCACTATTACTAGATTTAGTAGTTGTCGTAGTAGTTGTTGTTGTGGTAGTACCAGTTGAAGTTTTAGGTTCAGTTATGTAAATAAATCCGATTAAATAAAGACCACTTTCTTCTCCAGAACCTATTCCTTTACTTCTTGTACCTTCAGTTTTTCCCTCACTACTTCCTTTATTTTCTACAACTCTCATAGTCTCATCCGATACTTCAATAACAAAGGCCACATGTCCATAGTCATAAAAACCAGAATAAACTGCAATCGAATTAGGTTTTGCTTCGCTACCAACTTGATAGCCTGCATTAGCAGCATTTCTATACCAATCAACTGCATTTCCCCAACCAGGAAGTGCAATACCAAGTCTATCGTATGCTTCTTGCCAAGCAACTCTAGTACAAGGAGTACTTGTATAACCATTAAAATTTTGAGTTTTAGGATAAGGATTACTTGCTCCTAAACAAACCATTGGTATCATTAAGAAAGCAATTAAAAAGATAATTTTTTTCTTCATATTTACCACCTATCACAGGTTAAATTATATTCTTGACACAATTTTTCTGTTAAAAGACCTGATTCCCATTTACCATAAACTCCATAACCAGGAAATACTACTTCAATTGAATCTCTTAATACACCATTAATTTCTGTATTTAAAGCCTTTCTCTCATTTATTAAACCATTATATAAGGTAGTTAAAGGACTTTTAGGTACCATAATATATTCATATTGATAACTAACTCCGTGATTTTCACTATAACTTGGATAAACACTACCAACACTAGTTTCAAATTTAACTCCTCGATAATTTTTCTTTTCTATGCCCGCTAATACTTCTTTGGCTTTATTTTCTTTAGCAGTATCAAATTTTAATTTATCAAAAGCAGCATACCATTCATTTATTCTTAAATCACAATCTACTGAAGCCGGATCATCTTCTTCCCAAGAAAGATTAATATAACTTTTACCAGCAAGACTTGGGAATACTTCACCTAAATTAGTAATAAAATAATAACTAATTGGTTGGGTATAATTCTCATAATCTATTGAAGTTGTTGTATTATCATTTAAATTAATTTTATCAATAGTTGAAGCAGCCTTTTTATTTGTAGTGGTTGTTGTAGTGGTAGTAGTTGTTGTATTAGTAGTTTTATTTTTCTTCCAATTAGCCATTAAAACAATATTTTTAGTAATTTCTTTATCAAAATCATAATCTTTATCATCTAATGTCCATTTAGAAAAAGTATAACCATCTCTCGTAGGATTTTCTGGTTTACTTACTTTTTCTCCCTCTTTAACTACAACACTTGCTACATAACTTCCACCATTAGAGTTAAAAACAACTTTATATTCATTAGGAATATTTTCTTTCATAACATCTTCTTCATTTAAATTATCAACCTTTTGAATATTAATATTTTCTTCTTTTAATTCCGTATTTTCAATTAGATAATCATTTAAATTATCACTATTAAACATTTCATCTTCTAAAGATACATAAACTTTAATTTCTTTAGTTTCTTTATCTAAATTAATTAACGTTGTTAAAGCATCTTTAACACTTTTATTTTTTAAATCTAAATCATTATATATACTTATATAGTCATTAAATACTTCATAATTTAAAACTTTTAAATCTGGACTTAAACATAACTCATTATCACATAAAGAATATTTTTCTTGATATTCTATTTTAATTATATCTTCTAATTTAACATACATTACATAGTCATTAACTACATCTTTAACTTCTTTGCCAAATTTACTTGGTTTAATTAAAAAATAGCAAACAACAAAACAAATTATTAATAAAACTATTGTGCCTACTACTATTAAATTTTTAAAATTCTTTTTCATTTAAAACATCCCATCTCTATTATATTCTAATTTTATTATAACTGATTTATAAAAATGTTCAAGTAATTTATTTATCTTACTCTTTTTAGACCATCATTATTAAATGCCCCTATATAATCTTGAATAGGTTCTGATTTTTTTAACTCCGGATTATTACTTATTTCTAGGGCTTCTTCCGTTCTTCCTAGTTCAACTAATATTTTAATTCTTTGATATTGGATGTGAGGAGAATTCAAAAAACATTCTTGAGAGCAAATGTCTAAAGCCTTATCCAATTTATTTAATTTTTTTAAAATTAATATATGTTGTAGTTGAATATGACTTATATTTTGATATTCTGGATTTTCACAAATAGTTATTGCTTCTTCATAACGATGTTGAAGACGAAGTATTTTAACTTTTAAACCTTGAATAACTCCGTGATTACAATAATATGGATTATCACATAAACTTAATGCTTCATCTAATCTTTTTAAATGAATTAATAAACTAATTCTTTGACTTTGAATAGTCCGATTATTTAAATATTCTTCTCTTTCACATACTTTAATGGCTTCTTCATATCTTGCTTCTTTAGTTAAAAACTTAATATATATTGCCACATTAGAACATAATTTAATATAAAATTCCATATTAAAAAACATCTCTTTTTGTTTACTTTTAATAATTAATTTTTTTAATATCTCTAAATTTTTAGCATTATCAGCATACTCTTCTTTTTTTGTTTTTATTAAATTTAATAATTGATAATTTAATTTATTGTATTCATAGTATGCAAATAAAAGAATAGTTTTATCAATATCACTACCTTTTAATTCCATTATTTTTTGTTCAGTTATTTCTTTATTTCTAATTCTATTTAATATATTTTCATAATTCATTTTTATTACCCCTTACATTATATTAATTTAAAAACTAGGTTATATTTAATAACCTAATTTCTTAAGAGCCTTAATCTTTAAATTAATTTTATCTTCCTTTACTACTTATAGATAGATTTGCGATTACATTATCTAAATCATTTAATAATACATGGTACATATATTCTTCAGTCTCCGAAACACATTCAACTCCTAAATTCTTTAAAGCAGTTAAATAATTAAAAGCCTCTTCTTCTGAAAAAATACCATTATGTAAACCCATTATAACATCTGTACGGCAAACATCCCATTCTTCATAATCAACATATCCATTTTCTAAGGCAAATAATTCAAGATTATTTAGGTTATTAATTACTATTAATTTTGTCTTTGCAGCATCAAATTCCATATATATCCTCCTATTTCTATTTTCTAACTCTTTTACGATTATTATCATTTAGCATTAATTTCATTTGTAATATTTTTAAATTAGATACATTAACTATATATAATTCTTTTTCATTTTCTGAACTAAATTTTACTTTTTTATTTAATAATAATCCGATTAAATATAAAGCATAATCATTTTTAATAATGCGTAATTCAATACTTTTCATTATTAATAAACGATATATATCCCATTCTTCAAAAAATATTTCAACATCTTGAACATTTAGGATATATTTGGCTAATTTAACTCGACATGCTAAATATGACTTTACCTCATTATCTTCTAAAACAGGAAGATAAATTTCATCTAAGATATCATCATTAATATCCATTAGTGTCCCTCCCCCAAAAAGTAATAGATATGTTAACACAACTTTAGTATTCAGTCAAGAAAAAAGAAGCCGTTTGGCTTCAAATTAAATCATAAATATTATAAATTTTATAAGGAAGAAAAGAATTCCTAAAACATATGTTGCTCTAGTTATAAATAATTCAAATCCTCTTTCTTTCATATTTTGAAATAATTCTTGACTACCACCAGTTATAATACCAGCAGAATCAGTTGCTTTGTTTCCTTGTAATAAAACAATGGCAATTAATAAAACAGATACAACTAATAAAATATTTTCTAATATAGCAGCCATATTATTCACCCTTTCCTTTTATAGCATCTTCTAACTCATCTTTAGTCATTTTGCTATAACCTTTAATATGTAATTCTTTGGCTTTTTCTTTTAACTCTTCAAGTGTTTCAGTTGAAGTTGCCTCTTCTTTATCTTCTTTTAATTTACCCTCAAAATTGATATCACCATTTAAAACAATATATTCGATTTGTTCTTTAGTTAAAGTTTCATATTTCATTAAGGCTTCACTTAATAACATTATTAAGGCTTTATTATTTGAAATAATTTCTTTGGCTTTTTCATAACATTCTTCAATTATTTTTCTTGTTTCTCTATCAATTTCTAAAGCAACTTGGTCACTAAAGTTTTTACTTTTACCATAATCTCTTCCTAGGAAAACACTACCATTTTGTTCTTCATATTGCATTGGTCCTAAATCACTCATACCATATTCAGTTACCATACTACGAGCAATATTAGTGGCTTTCTTGAAATCATCAGATGCACCAGTAGATATTTCGTTTAAGAATAATTCTTCTGAAACTCTACCACCAAGTAAACCAGTAATTTGCGCAAGTAATTCTCTTTTTGTGGCTACTACCATTTTTTCTTCCTTTGGAAGCATCATAGTATAACCACCAGCCATACCTCTTGGAATAATTGTAATCTTATGAACTTCATTAGCATCTTCTAATTTTATACCAATAACAGCATGTCCGGCTTCATGAATAGATACTAATTTCTTTTCTTTTTCCGTAATTTGACGACTAGTTTTAGCAGGTCCCATTAAAACACGGTCTGTTGCTTCATCAATTTCTGGCATTCCAATTGCAGGTTTATCACGACGAACAGCAAGTAAAGCGGCTTCATTAAGTAAGTTCTCTAAATCGGCTCCACTAAATCCTGGTGTTCTTAAACTTAAATTTTTTAAATTAACAGTTTTATCTAAAATTTTATTTTTAGCATGAACTTTTAATATTTCTTCTCTTGATTTAGCATCTGGTAAATTAATTGTCACTTGACGGTCAAATCTTCCTGGACGAAGTAATGCTGGGTCTAAAACATCTGGACGGTTAGTGGCTGCAATAATAATAATTCCCTCATTTTCACCAAAGCCATCCATTTCAGTTAATAATTGATTTAATGTTTGTTCTCTTTCATCGTGTCCACCACCAAGACCAGTACCTCTTTGACGACCCACCGCATCAATTTCATCAATAAAGATTAAACAAGGTGCACTTCTTTTGGCTTCTTTAAACATATCACGAACTCTTGAGGCTCCAACACCAACAAATAATTCTACGAAATCAGAACCACTAATATAGAAAAATGGAACATTGGCTTCCCCAGCAACGGCTTTAGCAAGTAAAGTTTTACCTGTTCCTGGAGGACCAACTAATAAAACACCTTTAGGTATTCTAGCCCCTAATTTTTGGAATTTCTTTGGATTTTTTAAGAAATCAATTAATTCTTCAACTTCTTGTTTCTCTTCAGTTAAACCAGCAACATCTTTAAAATTCTTTTTATCAGAATCATTAGATAATCTGGCTCTACTTCTTCCAAAATCAACAGAATTTTTATTACTCATGGCTAATTTTTTAACTAAAACATAACCAAAGATTATTACTAAAACAAATGGCAAGACATTAACTAAAATATATAAAAATGCACTACTACCTGGGTCACTATTAGTATCAAATTCTTCTATGTCATTCATTGTCACATAATCCGTAATAATTGATACATCGCTAGGAACTATTTTAGTTTTAAAACTTTCTCCCTCTTTATAATCTTTTAATTTTCCCTCAACGTAATAAACAGATTCATTACTATTAGGAGTAACAGAAAGTTCCGTTACATTATTATTTTTTAATTCTTGTAATAATTCTCCCGTTTTTAATTCTTTAACAGATGTACCTTGTAATTGTAAAACGATTAAGACAAAGCCAATAACTGCTATAAGGATTAAATATGGAAAAGAATTTTTAACTTTATTAGTTTGTTTATTCATCTTCTACCTCCGTGTACTTAAGTATTATATCATACTTTTCATTAATTTCTTTATCAAAAATTGATTTTTTTAATCCAGGAAGCCATAATATGACATTTTTACTGTCTAATACCACAGGAATTTCCTTTCTTTTTCCTTTATCAATCTTTAAATCTATTAAAATATCTTTAATTTTTTTACTACCCGATAAATTTTTTATTTGCATTTTATCTCCTAGTCTTATATTTCTAACTTTAAGTGGTAAAGTAATCTCTTGACTATTAAGTCTAGTAATAAAATTATTTTTAAGTTTACTATCTGCAACTTTTTCAATTATATATTTATCTAAAATATTAACTTCTTTATCTAATTCATATTCATATGCTAATTCTTTTTTATTTTTCTCTATTATTAAATAATTATAACTTTTTCTGGCTATATAATTATTATTTAAATTAATTTGTTTATTATCTTTATTTTTTAATAATTTTAAAATTTCATTAAATTGTTTATCACTAATATCTAATATATCTTTTTTTTGTATTTCTTCAATAACATATTCTATTATTTTTTCTTGAATAAATTCTTCTTCTTTTAAAAGTTCATCTATTTTAATTTTACCATTCTTATATATTTTATCTATTTTATTATAAATAACCTTATTTATATAATTATCATATTTTTCTAATTCTTTACTAAATTTTAAAAACTTTAAATGGACTAATTTATCTTCATTTTTTAAGAATGGCAACATATGTTTCCTAAACCTATTTCTAGTATATTTTTCATTATTATTAGATACATCTTCTAAATAAGGTATTTTATTATTTTTGACATATTCATATATTTCTTCTTTAGATAAATTTAATAAAGGTCTTACTATTTTATTCTTTATTTGTTTAATTCCAATATATCCTTTTAAATTACTCCCTCTTGTAATACGCATTAAAATTGTTTCAGTTAAATCATCTCCGTGATGGGCAGTCATTAAATATTGAGCATTATACTTTTTAATTAATTCTTCAAAAAATTCATATCTTTTTTTTCTACCAATACTTTCTGTAAATTTTTCATTTTGATATTCTAAAATTTTATATTCCAAAGTAATATTATTATCTTCACAATATTTTTTAACTAATTCATATTCTTTTTGACTTTCACTTCTTAAATTATGATTAATATGAGCACATATGATATTTAAATTAAATTCATTTTTTAAATTTACTAAAAGACTTAATAAACACATTGAATCAGCACCACCAGAAGTGCCAACAATTACTGTGTCATTATTTTTTAATAAGGATTTTAAAAATAAAATTGTTTCCTCCATAAATATCACAATGCATATTGTATCTAATAAGTTATTATTTAGCAAGTTTTATCACTAAAAAAACACAAAAATATTTGTTAAAAAGAAAAAAGATGTATTGCTACACCTTTTAGTCGACATAAGATGGAGTGAATGTTCTTTCACTATTACCATTCAAAGAAAATTTATCTTCAAATATCTCTCTTTGACTTGATTTTATTTTAACTACACATTCGGATGGAACATCACCGAATGTACCAGAATTACCATCACCATATTCTCCATTTCCAGTAATATTATCAAATGTAAAACCGCTTAAATCTAAAGTAATTAAGTTACTACAAGATAGGAACATACAACTCATATCAGTTACTTTGGAGGTATCAAAAGCACTTAAATCTAATGTGGTTCCGTTATATCCATCAAACATATGACTCATATTTGTTGTTTCACTTGTGTTTAAATTACTAAAATCTACTATTTCTACCCTTGTAGTAGAAAATAAATAACTTAAATCTTTAGCATATATTTTTGATTCTGACCCTATATATGCATTATATAAAGTATTATCATAATCGCCTTTTTGACCAGAATCTTCTACCCAAGCAATAATGCTTCCTTCTGGTGTTCCCATTTCCGTATCTGATAAATCCGTATAATCAACTATTTTAGAATCTTCTAAATCATTTGGTATATAATCGACAAATGATACAGATATCGCACTTCCAAACGTTTCCCCCTTAGGACCACGATAATCAAATAGTGACATATTATAATAATACTCATCTTCTATTCCTTCCAAAGTATATATTTTTTTCATATAAACTTTACCTTTAGGTTCTCCAACACTACATACTAAATTCTCATTTGTTATATTGATATCTATATCTTTTCCTGCTAGTGCTGTTTGGTCATCTTTTGTATTTTTTAATTCTATCGCTGCTGTTAGATTTATACTACTATCTCCTACTATGGTATAGTTTACTGTTGTTTTATAACCTTTATTATTTTTTGTTTCACTTATTATGGTTGCTAAATCTATTTCATTGGGATTAATTGTTGCTTTATTTCCAGTCTTATCACTTTTATAACCTAAATATACTCTTCCATCTCCCTCGGTTATTATATCTTCTGCTAATACTTCTTCGGTTCCACTTTTCTTTACACTTGCTGTTATTGTTAAATCACTTGTACAATTTAAATATGCTTCTTCTTCTGTATCACTTCCACTTATTCCGGCAGTTGATACTATATGGTCTTTTCTTTCTTCTTCAAATCTATTTACTTTTTCTGCTGTTGCCCAATAACTAGTACCTATCTTACCTTGTGCAGGAATAGGAAAAGTCCAAAAATATCATTATTTCTTAAAATTCAATGTTCCATTCTATTTCTATATCTC
>CANRCL010000040.1 GCA_947629115.1 uncultured Bacilli bacterium
CTATAATGTCTCATTATTTAAGTGCCTCCTCTATTACATTAATTGCTCCTTCTTCTACTACTAAAGTATCAGCATTAACTATATCATAGCAATTAATTTCATCAGCCATAAGAACTAGAACATTTCCTAAATTTCTTGTAGCCATATATAAATTTTCATTTTCATCTTTAGTAACAAATAATGTTTTGCCACTTAATTTTAATGTTTCTAATATACTAGTTGCATCTTTAGTTTTTAGAGTTTTTAAATTTAAATTATCTAAAACTATTAATGATTTTTCTTTTGCTTTATAAGTTAAAGCAGTTTTTAATGCTAAAGTTCTTTCTTTACGATTAATTTTAAAACTATAATCACGTGGACCTACACCTAAAGGAATTCCACCACCACGCCATTGAGTAGCACGGATACTACCTTGACGAGCACGACCAGTTTCTTTTTGTTTCCAAGGCTTTCTTCCACCACCAGAAACTTCACTTCTATTTTTTGTCTTTCTTGTTCCTTGACGCATACTATCTAGTTGTAAACGAATCATTTTCTTTAATGCATCATCATTAACTTCAATATTCCAAACTTTACTTTCAAGGTTAATATCTTTAACAGATTCACCTTTGATATTTTTAACACTTATCTTTGTCATAAATATTTTCCTCCTTTATAAAGCCCTTAATTGGCCTCTTCTGGATTTTCTTCTTTAGTTTCTTCTTTTACTTCTTCAGTAGTCTCTATATTTTCAACAGTTTCAGTTGTTTCTACATTTTCGTTAGTTTCTGTTTCACTAACTTCTTCTACAACTTCATCTGCCACTGTTTCTTCTTCATAAGTTAAAATTTCTTTAGGACTAGCCTTTCTTGAATTTTTAACTGCTGTTTTAATATAAACTAAAGAATTTTTTGCACCTGGAATATTGCCGCTTACTAGAATGTAATTATCAGTTGTGTTAACTTCAATTATTTCTAGATTTTGAATAGTTGTGGTTTCAACCCCCATATGTCCTGGAAGTTTTTTACCCTTTAATACTCTTTTTGGAAGCATTGTACCAAGTGAACCAGGTCCTCTATGATAATGTGAACCATGTCCCATAGGTCCTCTTGATTGATTGTGTCTTTTAATAACACCTTGCATTCCTTTACCTTTTGAAGTACCAGTTACATCTACAACTTCTCCTACTTCAAAAATATCTACTCCAATTTTATCTCCTACATTGTATGTACCTTCGGCGTTTTTAACCTCTTTTAAGAAGCGCTTAGGAGTAGTATTCGCTTTTTTAGCATGGCCAACTTCTGCTTTATTGGCACGATTTTCTTTTTTTTCAAATACGCCTAATTGAATAGCATTATAACCGTCTTTTTCTACTGTCTTAACTTGCATTACCACATTTGGTTCACAAGATACAACTGTTACTGGAATTAATTTTCCATCTTTAGTAAAGACTTCAGTCATTCCAATTTTGCGTCCTAAGATTCCTTTCATTTTAATTTCCTTCCTTACTATAATTTAATTTCGATGTCAACGCCACTTGGTAAATCTAAATGTGTTAAAGCATCAATTGTTTCCTTACTAGGATTTTTAATATCAACAAGTCTTTTATGAGTTCTTCTTTCAAATTGCTCACGTGAATCCTTGTATTTGTGAACTGCTCTAAGTACAGTAAACTTCTCTATTTCAGTTGGTAGAGGTACTGGACCAGAAACTTCACCACCAGTTCTTTTTACAGTTTCCACAATTTTACTCGCTGCAACATCTAATAAACGATGGTCATATGCTTTCAAATTGATTCTTACTTTTTGATTTGACATTTATATGTCCTCCTTTCGCCTATATCTAGTATAGACTTGCTCCACCCGAATTACCTGATGTACAAGAAAGATATTTACCAACTCTTCCTAGCGTGTCAGCAACCTCGCGCATCATTGCAGTCATACGACTATGATTATAACACAATAATTATATGCTTGGCAAGTGTAAATTTGACATTTTTTGCAAGAATTTGACATAGAAAAAACTACACGATTTTGTGTAGTTCTTTATTTTCCATTATTTACTTAATTATAAAGTAATACCACTATTAGATAAATCTTGAACTAATTGTGTAAATGCATTATTATTTTGAAGTTTTTCAATTATTCCATTTATATCAGTCTCAGATATTTTATCAACTTCAACATAATTACTTGTACTAAATTCACTAATCTTATTAATGTCTTTTTCTGAATATGAAACATTAATTGTTAAATCTAAATCATCATCAGGTGATGCTATTCTTACTTTTAATGTTCCTTTTCCATCATTATCTGATAAATTTAGTTCAATAGTATCATTTTCATAAGTTAATTTAGCATTAATATCTTTACTATTTCCTTGTTCTTTTACTTCAAAATTAATATTAACTCCATCATAATTAATATTTAAATTTAAGTTTTTATCACTATTAGTAAGTGTTCCTATTTTGTCATTATTAATAACTATATCAAAAGTATCTTCAGCAGTTTTATTAAGGTCTATTGTCGCTTCTACTCCATCAGAAATAAGTTTAATATTTGCTTGTTCTAAATCATCATTTTTCTTATTAACATAGATTGAACTTTCTAATCCATTATTATTTTTCTTTATATTACTTTTAGCATCAGTTAATGTTGTTTTAATAGAATCAACTGATTTATCAGCAATATTAGATATAGCCGTTAATAATTCTGTATCCTTAAGCATTTCATCAATTACTGAATTAGCAAATTCATATAATTTATCACCATCTAATTTTAAAGTATGATTATAAACTTCAACTTTTTTACCTAAAACATCAATTTCTTCTTCAGTTCTAGTAAACCATTCTTCTTTTAAAGATATCTTTAAAATATTAGTTAATTTATTAACTACCAATTCATAATCTTTGGTATCAGTTGCTTCCCAAAGTTGACTTAATTCTGCATTTTCATATAATTTAATTGGTTTGTTATATAATTCTCCTAAATTAGCATAAAGAGCATTATTGTTAAGTAATAATTCGCCTTTTGCTAAATTATTATTGCTATAAGATAAATCTAAATTAGCATACATTTTTTTATTTTTAACGTCTGATTGAACTTCAGTTGAAATTTTTAATTTGTTTAAAATATTTGCTACTTCTTTCATAGATGAATCATTAGATTTTAAACTAAATGTTAATGTAGCATTACTGCCTAAAACATCTTTTACTTCTTTACTTGTATCATCTAATGTTTCGATTAAAGCATCACCAAATTTATCAATTGCTTTGTAATATACATTTTTAGTATTGGTTTTTTCTAAAAAATATTTTGATAGGGCAAATCCTCCAACTACTGCAATTATACCAACAATTATGCAAATTGTTATTAATAATGGGGCTTTACTTTTCTTTTCTTCCATAATGCCGTTCCCATTATTCAAACTTCCGGCATCATTTTGAGCAACATTACTTGTAGTTGAATTAGTATTTTCAACTTCATTAGTATTATTGCCATTAAACTCTTCGTTCAATTTTTTCTCACACATCCTTTACTATAAAAATAATATACCATATTATTCGACAATATTCTAGTCTAAAAAACTTCTAAAAAACTTCTCATTAAAAGAAGTTTATTTGTTTTCAATAAAGAATGCATAATATTCTTCATAAGTTATATTATTTTCATAAATATATTTAGCAACATCTTTTCCAACATAACGATAATGCCAAGGTTCATATTTATAACCAGTAATATATTCTTTATCTTTTGGATAACGTAATATAAAACCATATTTATAAGAATTGGCTATTAACCAAGCATATTCTTTAGAATTTTCAAAATGAGCACTAGATGAAGATGTATTTATATCAGAAGCAAGACCTGTTTGATGTTCAGAATAACCTGCTCTAGCCGAAAAAGTATCTGCAGCCTCTTTACCATCTCTCGCAACATAATTATTGTATAAAATATTTTGAGTATCATAACTACGATAAGCCGAAACATTAAATAATGTAATATTATCTAAAGCCGCAGCATCAACCATTTCTTTAAAATGTTCATAAGCCACGGGATTCATATAACGATACCCTTTATTATGATTATATTTATCATCCATTTCGACAAGTTCAGGTTTATAATCACTATCTAATTTATGATATTTATTAACAATAAGTAAATAGCCATCGTCTAAATTACTTGGAATTTCATTAGTATAAAAGGCATAATCTATATTTGAGTTAACACATCTTACGACCTCTTCCATACTTTTTTCTGGATAATTTTG
Source organism: uncultured Bacilli bacterium (assembly GCA_947629115.1). Next base: position 4,249 of record CANRCL010000040.1, read on the forward strand.
TAAATAATTTAAATAGCGGTCTAAATTTTTATCAATAAAATAATATTCTTGTTTTAATTTTGTTATATTTGAGTCTTCTTTAGGTTCATCTTCAACATTAGTGTTATTATCATTATTGTTATTATTGCTATTATTATTTTCAACTTGTTTATCATTATTCTCATTAGTTTCTGGATTCACTTTATCATCTCCCATAAAAAATTTATATGCCAAAATTATAGGGATTATCACTATTACTAATAAGAGCAAAATTACACAAAATTTCTTTATTTTTCTTTTAACTTTTCTACTCATAAAACCTCTACTTCAATAATATTTCAGTATCTTTCATTTCTTCAGGTACAGCAATATCCATATATTCTAGTATAGTAGGCGCAACCATTGTTAAGTCACCTTTTTCTTTTAATTTTACATTTTTATCTACTATAATGAAAGGAACTTTACTCAAAGTATGTGTAGTCACTTTATTGCCATTTTCATCTAACATAATATCAGCATTACCATGGTCCGCTAAAATAATTACTTTATAAAAATTTTCATCGGCTTTTTCCATTATTTTATTTAGACAAATATCTACTGCCATACATGCTTTTACTGTGGCTTCAAAATTGCCAGTATGCCCGACCATATCTGGATTAGCAAAATTAAGAAGAATAAAATCATAATCTTGATTCATACATTCAATACATTTTTTAGTGACATCAATTGCGCTCATTTCTGGCTTCAAATCATAACTGGCTACTTTAGGAGATGGAATATGAAATTCATTACATTTATTTATTTTACCATTATATCCACCATCAAAAAAGTAAGTGACATGCGGAAATTTTTCCGTTTCGGCAATTCTGGCTTGCGTTAAATCTAATTTTTCTAAATATAACCCTAAAGGATTAGTAATTACTGGGTCATCTATAAAATTATTTGTTTTAATTTCATCATCAATTGGTAAAAAACTATAAACTTCTAATTCATCCATTTTATATGTTTCAAAACCAGGAAAATCAGAATTAACAAATGCTGAAATAATTTGTTTGGCTCTATCAGCCCGGTAATTCATCCATATAAGAATGTCCCCATTTTTTATAAGTGAATTTTTATCTAAAATAATAGGATTTAAAAATTCATCAGTAATATTTTGTTCATACATTTTATTAATCGTTTTTTGTAAATCATAAGTTTCAATGCCTATTCCTTTAGTCACTAAATCATAATAGAGTTTTGTTCGATTATAATTTTTATCTCTATCCATGGCATAATATCTACCACAAATAGTGGCTACATTTCCAACTTTTCTTAATCTTATAGCATTTTCTATTTGTGAAATATAATTATATGCTGAATGAACTGAAGTATCTCTACCATCTGTAATTAAATGAAAATGAATTTTAGTACAACTATTTTTTACTAGTAAATCATAAAGATTTAAAAAATCATCAATTCCAGCATGAACATTACCATCACTGCAAAGTCCCATTAAATGAATATCTTTATTTTTATTTTCAACTATCTTTAAAAAATTTTCATTTGTTAAAACATCACTTTTTAAAAATTCATCAACTAAAGTTTCATTTTGTTTAATTAAACGACCTGCTCCAATGGTTGAATGGCCTGTTTCACTATTACCAAATTGTCCTTCTTTTAAACCAACGGCTTCTTCAGAGGCTGTTAAAATACTATGAGGATATTCTGCCCATAATTTATTAAAGCAATTCATATTAGCGGCTTTAATGGCATTACCATATTCTTCCTCTCTTAAACCAAAACCATCTAAAATAATAGTTAGTATCTTTTTCATTCTTTCACCTTGCTTATATTATAGTATAATCAAAAAAAAATTACAACAAAGGTAATTTTAAATATTTTATTAACACTTATTTATATAGAACGCGGGTTAGGGCTTTTTTATATTCTTTAGATTCTTCTTTTAAATAATCATCTAATGCTTGTCTATACTCTACTATAAAATTTAAAAAAGAATTTATTTCTGAATACAATATAAAATCTCTATTTTCACAAATATGTAATGCTCGATGGGCTTTTTTGGTTAGTAATGCCAAATTATCAATATCAGTTTTTCCACCGTCAGCCAATTTGATTATATGATGAATAGTTAAAATATTTTTCTTGGTTATTGGATAACTTAACCAATCATTATTATACGTCTCATATATTTTTATTAAAGTTGGCATTATTAATTGATTTTCACTTGTATATATTCTTCCCATAAAATCCCCCACGATAACTCAAGTTAATTTCTATAAGTCATGATAACATTTGTTTCTAACATTAACAAATTGATGAAGTTGATTTAGCATTTAAATCTAAATCAGCAAATTCGCCTTTTAAAAATAAAGGATACGCTGCTGCTCCAATCATAGCGGCATTATCAGTACAATAGATAAATTCTGGAAGAGCAAGTTTAGCATTATATTTATCACATAATTTTTGAATTTCTCCTCTTAAATATTTATTTGCTGATACTCCTCCGGCAATAATAACATTTTTAATATTAGTTTTTTTAAGAGCAATTTCTAATTTACGGGTTAATTCTTCAACAGCGGTTGTTTGGAATGAACAAGCCAAATCGGCTTTATTAATTTCCCTACCTCTTTGACGTTCATTATTAACTAAATTTATTACACTACTTTTAAGACCACTATAACTAAAATTATATGAATCATCATTAACAGCCTTTGGAAGATTATAACTATTCTTTCCTTCACGGGCTAATTTTTCAATATTAGGACCTCCAGGATAAGAAAGGCCAATTACTCTTGCAACCTTATCAAAAGCCTCACCAATGGCATCATCTTGGGTTTCACCAAGCATTTCAAATTCATAATCGCCAGTCATTTTAATTAATTCAGTATGGCCACCACTAATAATAAGTGCTAAACAAGGAAATTTTAATTTATCATCAATTTTATTAGCGTATATATGACCTACTAAATGATTAACTTTAATAAGTGGTTTATTATAAACATAAGATAATACTTTAGCAAATTCAACTCCAACTAATAAAGAACCTAATAAACCAGGAGTATAAGTGACAGCAATCGCATCCATATCACTTACTTTCATTTTGGCTTTATTTAAAGTTTCTTCTAAAACCATGGTAATATTTTCAGTATGCATTCTTGAAGCAATTTCAGGAACTACTCCCCCAAAATTAGCATGTGTATCCATTTGAGTTAATATTGTTAAAGCCACTACTGTATTACCATTTTTAATTATTGCTATACTTGTTTCATCACAAGATGTTTCCACACTCAAAATATATACATCTTTCATTTTAAACCACCCTCTTCATTACATAAGCATCTTCATTGGCATAATACTTTTTTCGAACATTGATAATTTCAAAATCAAATTTTTTATATAGTTTTATTGCTTCACTATTATTGATATTCACTTCTAAAAAAATTGAAGAATTAGGCTTTGGATAAATATTCATAAAATATTCTAACATTTTAGTTGCTATTCCTAATTTACGATTTTCTTCCTCTACTATAATAAATTCTATCTCAAAGTCATCTAAATTTTTTTTAACAATTAAAAAAGCATTTATAAATTCTTCGTCGTTAACCAAAATAATATAACTTTCATCATTTATATAAGAGTCAATATTATAGGTATTAGTAAAATTAGGCATTAATTTTTTGCCTAATAATTTAATACTTTCTGTATCTTGATTTGCTGCTTTTCTAATCATTTTTCAACATCTATTTTTTTCACATAAATAGGATTTACTTCGTGAGGATTTAGACTTTCTTTAGTAAGAGCATATTCTATTACTTTAGAATAATCAATAGAAACACCTGTTATTACATCATAATTGTTTTGATATTCAAGAAAAGCATTGTTAGATAAGTATTCATAATCACCGACTAAATTCATCTTTTCATCAAAGATACCAATATAATAACCATTTTTATCACTAAATGCAACTATTTTTTCACTTTTATCAGTAGATACAGCCATACATTCAAGTGAAGTAATTGTTCTAATCGGCACATTTAGAGTAAAAGCAAAAGTTTTAGCAATTGTAACTCCTAATCTAACTCCAGTAAAAGAACCTGGACCATTTACAACAATTATTGATTCGGGAGTTTCTTTATTTAAAACTTTTTTGATTACGGGCATAATTAACTTACTATTTTGTTGCTCATTTTCGATTTTTCTTTCTCTAATTATATGACCATCCTTATATAAAATTATAATAATATCATTTAAGTGAGTATCAATAAATAAGTTCATTTTTTACCTCCTACAAAACTGATTCACAAAGTTCTTCATAAACTTTACCAACTGGATTAAATACTAAAACTCTAGTATTTTCATCAATTATTTTAAAATTTATTTCTAATCTTTCTTCAGGTAAATCATCTTTAATTAAGTCCGCCCATTCAATAATAGTGACCCCACCTTTTTTATAATAATCACGAATGCCTATATCTTCTTCAACTTCATCTAAACGATAAACATCCATATGATAAAGAGGAAGTTCGCCATTAGGATATTCTTTAATTATTGTAAATGTTGGACTAGTTATATTTTCTTCAATTCCTAAAGCATTGGCAAAGCCTTTAACAAAAACAGTTTTACCACTACCAAGTTCTCCTTCTAAACAAATAACCATATTAGGAAATTTTTCACTTTCAATATTTTCTGCAAGTCGCAAAGTATCATCGAGATTTTTTGATACATATTTTAAATTCATATTATCACCAATTTAATTATAAATAAAAAGTACTCGTTAGACAAGTACTATTCAAATTTTTAAAATATATTTTTTAAATAATTTATTCCAAAAAAAAATTGGCAACTACCTATTTTCGCATTCACTATCTTCGGCGTATTAGTGCTTAACTTCTCTGTTCGGGATGGGAAGAGGTGTATCCACTAAGCTATCGTCACCAATAAAGGATTTTGTCCTTTAAAAACTTGATAATGCTTCATCAAACATTTAAATAAATTAAAGTTAAACTGTCGAATTATTAGTACTAGTCAGCTCAACGTATCACTACGCTTCCACCTCTAGCCTATCAACGTTA
>CANRCL010000041.1 GCA_947629115.1 uncultured Bacilli bacterium
CCTCATAAAACATCTCTCTATTCTATGAGTTTATTATAAAATATTACCCCCCCCGGTCAAGTGTTTTTCAAAAGAAAAAAAAGATTGCAGCAAAATTATCTTTCATTGCAAATCTCTTTTTTATTTTTCTTGTTCAAATATTTTTTTCAAAAAAATACCCGTATATGATTTTTCATTTTTACTTACTTCTTCTGGAGTACCGGTAGCAATTACTTCGCCACCAAATTTACCACCCTCGGGTCCTAAATCAATAACATAATCGGATTGTTTAATAACATCTAAATTATGTTCAATAACTATAACGGTATCGCCATTATCAACAATACGGTTTAAAACCTCTAATAATTTTTTGATATCAGCAGAATGTAAGCCCGTAGTTGGTTCATCTAAAATAAATAATGATTTTCCAGTGGCTTTCTTTTGTAATTCTTTAGCCAATTTTACTCTTCCCGCTTCACCACCAGATAATGTTGGAGCCCCTTGGCCTAAAGTAATATATGAAAGTCCTACATCATACATAACTTGTAATTTATCTCTAACTTTAGGAATATTTTCAAAGAAAGGAATGGCTTCACTTACTCGCATATCTAAAACATCAGCAATACTCTTTCCTTTAAACTTAACATCCAAAGTTTCTTTATTATATCTTTTACCTCCACAAACATCACAAGGTACATAAACATCTGGTAAGAAATGCATTTCAATTTTCTTAACACCATCACCCCAACAGGCTTCACATCTTCCACCTTTAACATTGAAAGAAAATCTACTCTTATCATATCCCCGCATTTTAGATTCTTTCATATTAGCAAAAACATCTCTAATATCATCAAATACTCCAACATAAGTGGCTGGATTACTTCTTGGTGTTCTTCCAATGGCGTCTTGACTAATATTTACAACTTTATCAATATTTTCTATGCCTTTTACACTTTTACATTTACCAGGAATATCTTTTGAACGATAAAATTCACGATGTAGTGTTTTATATAATATTTCATTTACGAGTGTACTTTTACCACTTCCAGAAACACCTGTCACCACAATAAATTTATTTAAAGGAAATTTGACATTAATATTTTTTAAATTATTTTCTGCGGCTCCTTTAACTTCTAAAAATAAACCATTACCTTTCCGATGTTTCTTGGGTATTTCAATTTTTTCTTTACCACTTAAATAACGACCCGTAATACTATTTTCACATTGCATTACTTCTTTTGGAGTACCACAAGCCACAATTTCACCACCAGCATCTCCTGCTCCAGGACCAACATCAACTAAATAATCAGCCGCAAGCATAGTATCAGTATCGTGTTCTACCACAATTAAAGTATTACCTAAATCACGCATTTCTTTTAAAGAATTAATTAATTTTTCATTATCTCTTTGATGAAGTCCAATAGATGGTTCATCTAAAACATATAAAACTCCAGAAAGTTTACTACCTATTTGAGTTGCTAAACGAATTCTTTGGGCCTCTCCTCCAGATAAAGTTGCAGCACTTCGTGATAATGTTAAATAACTTAAACCAACATTAAGAAGAAAATCTAATCTTGATATTATCTCTTTTAATAAAAGACCACTTATTTCTTGTTCTTCTTTATTAAGTTTTAAATTAGTTAAAAAATCTTTTAATTCATCAATAGCCATTTCTGTTAAATCAAAAATACTTTTTTTATTAATTTTAACTGCTAATATTTCTTCTTTTAATCTAGTTCCGTGGCATAAATTACAGTCTGATTCAACCATAAATCCCTCTATCCACTCTCTAATCCAACCACTACTAGTTTCCATATAACGTCTTTCTAAATTATTAGCAATTCCCTCATATCTTGATTTAGTATCTCTAGTACTACCATTTTTAGCAACATAATGAAAATCCATTATATCTTTAGTACCATATAAAATAATATCTAAATCTTTTCTTTTCATTTCTTTAACTGGAACATCTAAATCAATTTTATAATAGTCAGCCACTGTTTTTAAACTACTCATATACATATTGTTATCTAAATTAATGGCTACAATAGCCCCTTTATTAATACTTTTATTTTTATCTGGTATTAATAAATCTTCACTAATAGTTAGTTTAGTTCCTAAACCTTTACATTCTTCACAAGCCCCATAAGGAGAATTAAAAGAAAACATTCTTGGCTCTAGTTCACTAATTGAAAAATTACAATATGGACAAGCATAATTTTCACTCATAAGAATTTCTTCTTCATCATTAATTTTAATAATAACTAAACCATTAGCCATTTTAGTAGCGGTTTCAACGGCTTCAAAAATTCGACTTCTTTCCCCGACACTTACGGGTAATTTATCAATTAAAACATAAATATCATCTTTAATATTTTTTTCTAAAGTTATCTCATCCATCCCGCTGTACATAACACCATTAACTTTAATTTTAGTAAATCCCTTACTTCTTAAGTCATCAATTAAATCTTTATGAGTTCCTTTTTCTCCTCTTACAACGGGAGCAAAAATTTCTATTTTCGTCCCCTCTTCAAAATTTAATATTTTATTAGTCATTTCTTCAATACTTTGACTTTTAATAGGAATTTTATGAGTTGGACAATAAGGCACCCCAATTCTTGAAAAAAGTAATCTTAAATAATCATACAATTCTGTAATTGTTCCCACCGTAGAACGGGGATTTTTATTCGTGGTTTTTTGGTCTATTGAAATACTTGGTGAAAGTCCCTCAATTGAATCAACATCAGGTTTATCTCCAGAACCAATAAATTGTCTAGCATAAGCAGACAAACTTTCAACATATCTTCTTTCTCCCTCGGCATAAATAGTATCAAATGCTAAACTACTTTTTCCACTTCCAGAAACACCAGTCATAACAATTAATTTATTTTTAGGTAGTTCTAAATCAACATTTTTTAAATTATTTTCTCTTGCTCCTCTAATTATAATTTTATCCATAAAATCACCAACATATCTTTTAATATTTTAATACTTTTTTTAAAATATTCAAGCATTACTAATATAACAAACAATTGTATGCAAGTCAACAAATTTTTAAAAAAAGGCACTATTACCCAAGTGCCTTTCATTCGTAGACTAAACATCTACATTAATATAATAAACCAATTGTTAAAAATTATACATTAAATTTTAAAAATCATCACTTAATAAAAAGTCAATTAAATTTAAATGAATTATTCCATCACGTGATAAATCTACTTTATCAAGAGAAATAACATATTTAGAATAATTATCTTTAATAGAGTCATATGCTCCAAATTCTCTTTTAATGGTATTTTCATTATCTTGCATTTCATAAGCAACTTGAATATATTTTATATTGCCATCTTTTTTGGCTAAAAAGTCTACTTCCCCAGTTTTAGTTTTTCCTATATATACTTCATAATTTCGATTAATTAATTCATTATAAACTATATTTTCTAACACAATATAATTTTTAAATTCCGGATTATTATTTTTTATTTGTACAATTCCTAAATCAGTAGCATAATATTTATTTAAAGTTTTTAAAACCCCCTTACCAGCAATATCATATCTATATACTTTTTTAATTATTAAGGCTTTACATAAAGCATCAATATAATTATATAATGTTTCATTAGATATTCTTTTATTTTCTTTATTTAAATATTTTATAATATTATCAGCCGAAAATTCCCGACCAGCAGTTTCAATTAAATATTGTAATATCATATCAAATAATATGGTATCTTTTAAATTTAATCTTTTTACTACATCTCTTAATATTATAGAGTCATAAACACTATGAAGATAATTTTTAATATCTATTTCGTTAGTAAATTCACATCTATTAGGTAGCCCTCCCCATTTAGCATAATCCCAAAAAGTATTTAAATCTCTTCCATCTTTTTTAGTTAAAGAAACATATTCTTTATAAGATAAAGGATTAATATTAAATAAGACATATCTACCAGATAATACTGTTGATAACTCATCTGATAACATCTTACTATTAGAACCAGTTAAAAATATACTAATATTTTTTATTGAGGCCCTTAATGAGTTAATAACTTTTTCAAAATTATCAACATTTTGAACTTCATCTAAAAACAAATAATATATTTTATTGTCTTGAATTTTTTCTTTTATATATTTATTAAGTTTTTTATAATCTAACAATTCTTCATATTCAATAAATTCAAAATTAATAAAAATTATATGACTATCAGCAATTTTTCTTTTTTTCTTTAATTCATCTATTATTTGATTTAAAATAACTGATTTACCACATCTTCTTATACCTACTAATATTTTAATTAAATTTGAATCATAAAATCCTCTTATTTTAGATAAATAATCTTCTCTTATAAGCATATTAATCGCCTCAATTTAATTATATACTATATTTATGTTTTTGTAAAGTTATTACGCTTAACCGTAATAACTTTTTGCTTTGAACAATTATTACGGTTTCTACTCCAAAATAAAAGCCCCTAAATTAGGACTTAAATATTTATTTTTCTAAAAACATCTTTTGAAGTTTTTGACCTATTTTATAACCTCGTTTATAAAAATCTAGAATATTCATATTTAAATAATCTCTTTGATAAACTAATTCCAAAGTTATTGGTCCTTTATAACCAGCATTTTTTAACTTGGCGACTATTTCATCCCAATTAACGGTTCCATCAAAAGGCATTAAATGCATATCTCCCGTAGCAAAATTATCGTGTAAATGAACTGCTAAAACTTTATTCTTATATTTACTTATATCATAATCATCTTTAAAAAAAGTATGAAAATGCCCCGAATCAAAACAAATACCTAAATTATCACTTTGAATATTTGCCATTACATATTCTAAATGTTCTTTTATTTCAACATTTTCTAAGCAATTTTAACATTTAACTTTTCAGCATATTTAACTAATTTCTTTATTCTTTTTAAACCTAGTTCATTACACTTTGGAACATCCCTACGGCTTACTAAATGCATTACTACTAAATGAATATCATTTTGCGCCATTATTTTAATATCATTTTGATATTCTTGAATGACTTTATCTCCCTCACTACCCTCTAGCCAAATGCTATTAATATTACTATAACCTAAATGAGCAAAGATAATATTTAAACCTTGTTTTTTAATATATTCTAGTTGTTCTTCTTGTGATGGTTTCCAATTTCTATTATACCATTGAATAAAAACATTTTTAAATCCGGCTTTTTTGATGGCATCAATTGTTTCAAAAGCATTATCATTTTTATTAGCATTACTTACCACCATTGCTAATTCTTGTTGATTTTTCATTCTATTTCTCCGTTATTTTTACAAATCTAACATTTTTCATCATTTGAGGAATAGTTGGCTTATCATAATTATCAGTAGCCACTCTAGATATTGCTTCAACATTTTCATAACCCGCAATTACTTTACCAAAGGCTGCATAACTACCATCTAAATCTTTTAAATAATCATTAGTGTTAACACAAATAAAGAATTGACTACTAGCCGAATTATAATCATCAGTTGTATTAGGGTCATTATCATCTTTTCTCGCCATTGAAACTACTCCTTTATCATGTTTTAAAGTATTTTCAATACCATTTAAAGAAAATTCACCAGTAATTTCTTCTTCACTACCACCAGTACCAGTACCAAGTGGGTCACCACCTTGAATCATAAAATCTTCAATTACGCGATGAAAAATTAAACCATCATAAAATTTCTCACTTACTAACTTTTGAAAATTAGCAACTGTAATTGGAGCAATATCAGGATATAATTCAATAATAATTGTTTTATTTTGATTAGTTAATATTTTTACATAATTAGTTATTTCTTCAGTTTCTTCATAATGATAACCCTCTATATCACCTTTAGTATAATCTTTACCACAACCACCGATTAATAAACAACTAATTAATAAAATACCAATAATTATTTTATTTTTCATTTTTTTCTTCCTTTCCTATTATTTTATGAAACTTACTTCCTAATTCATTATTTTTTAAATTTTGCATACTTCCCTCATAAGTATTTTGAATTTCTCCCTCGGCAGTTAAATAATATATTTGGCAACATTTCATATTTTTATAAACTTTTATAGGAATTGTCGTTCTAATTCCCATATGCCAATATCCTTTATAACCAATTGAACCCATACTTGCTGAACAATGAACGTGATAACCAAGACGACCTAAAGAACTACGACCACTTATCATAGGAATTAAATTATTAGTTTCTGTCCATTCATTTGACCTACCTACATATATTCTATCAGGATATAAAATAACTCCCTCTTCGCCAATATCAATATATTTAATAGGATTTTCTTTTTTCAAATCTAAAACTGGTTCTGTATAATAACCAATTTGACTATTTAAAGTTAAATTAACTGAATTAGGATTAATTACGATATTATCATCTGGACTAATAACAATTTCGCCCGTAGTCATTCTTCTTTTTATTTCTTCACCACTAAGCATTCCAATTTTATCACTTTTATTACTTAAACTTTTAAAGAATGTTAAATTACCAATAGCAATATTTGGATAAATAATTGTTGGTTTTGTACAAATAATACTTAAAATAAATGGTCCATTATAATTTTCTTCAGCATACCCACTATTAAGTTCAATACTTACCCCTAGTAAAGATAGTGAAACTTTACCATTTAAAACGGGAATATAACCCTTTGTTTTAATACTTTCTTTAGTTTTAGCAAGATATACTTTTTGAGGTTCAAGTAATAATCCCTCTTCCGGTATAATAATTTTTTTTAATTTTTTTAAATTCCCCGTTTTTATTTCTTCAAAATAAGTATTTTTTTCTTTAGTATCAATAATGGCATAATCAAAAGCATATAATTCTTGCCCCAAAGTGACAGAACAACTATTGGGTTTATCTAAAGCATTTGCTTTTAAATTAGTAATTTCAATATTTCCTAATGCCATTTGTTTTTTGATTTCATTACTTGTTAACATTTACTTCACCCTCTACTTTATGATATTCCTTACATAATCTTGATTCAGTTGGTTCTATTTGTCTAAAATATTTACCTCGATATAATATTGAATTATCACCGATTAAAGGATAATAATAAATTCTACCAATTAACATATTTGGGTAAACAATAGTTGGATTAGCACAAATAATTTCTAATGTCCAAGTTCCCTCAAAACCATTATCTCCAAACCCAGCCGTAATGTGAATTTCTACTCCTAAACTGGCTAATTCTTCTAAACCAGATAATAAAGGAACATAACCATATGTTTTAGTAAATTCATTAGTACTACCTAAATATAACTTATTGGGTTCTAGTAAAAAACCACTTTCTGGAATATAAATAACTTCGCTAGGACTAGCATTTTTTATATCTAATACTGGAGTATCATATACTTTTAAACTATTACTTAAAGTGACATTTATATAATCTTTACCAATATTTTGTTCATAATTATCAACATAAATTTCATTTTCAATTGCTAATTTTATACCATCTTCATTTAACATAACATCACCTAAATTCTCTAAATATAATATCATATATTCACTTAATTGAATAGCCAAATTTTAAATACAAAAAATTAAAAAATATAAAATTTTGAAACTTTTTAAAATATTTTTGGGATAATATAGTGTAGGTGATATAAATGACTAGTCAAGAAAACCTAGATGAGTTTAATAAAGTTTATGATGAAACTTACACAGATGTTTTAAATTTTATTATTATTAAATGTCATAATATTAATGATGCGAATGATATATTGCAAGAAACTTATTTGGAATTCTGGAAAAAATTAGCCTACCAACAAATAGATAAAGAAAAATATAAAAGTTATCTTTTAGGTATTGCTACTAATAAAATAAAAAAACATTACACCCTTATATCTAAATTAAAAGAATTATCTATTTTTAATAAAACGGAAGATAATTTAGAAATAGTAGATAATCTTAAAGATAAAATTAATATTGAAAATTATTTCATTAATCAAGAATATTTCAGTAAATTATGGCAGTATATTAAAGAAGAAAAAAACCAAAAAATTCCGAAAATATTTTATTTATATTATGAATTAAATTATTCAATAAAAGAAATTGCCCAAATTTTTAAAGTAAGTGATTCATATGTAAAAAATTCTATTTATAGAACATTAAAAAAATTAAACTTAAAATTGAAAGGAGAAGATAATGATAATGTCAAATAAAAAAGAATTTAAAAAAATTATTGAAAGTGATTTTGATAAAAGTCAAAATTATAAAAAAATTATAAGTAAAATAGAAAGTAATAATCAAAAGAAAGTGGCTTTTAAATTAAGATATGCTTACATAGCAATATTTCTTTTAATAGCAGTTATAGGAGTCTCTTTTGGAGGAGTAAAAGCAAGAGATTTTATTAAAAACTATCGCCTTGAAAAACAAAATGATGAAACTCGTATTTTATTTAAAGATAAAGTAAATAAAGATTATGCTAGTGATTTATTTAAAGAGAATGATTATTATACTTATGAAGAAATAGAAAATAAATTACAATTAAAATTATTAAAAAATAAAAAGTATGCTAATTTTTTTGATAGTGAACTATTTGAAGCATTACATTTAAAAACTAATAATGATAAAATTGCTAGTATTAAATTTAGTTTAGTTAATTCTGATAAAAGTACTAGGTATATAGATAAAAATTGGCTTAATATAACTATTAATACTAATTATAATGATGATGAGTATTATGCAAGTTTTAAAGGTGCCAATAGAGAACAAGAGGAATATTATATTAATTCTTTAGATACTGTGGCTTTTATCGATAGAATAGTCAGTACTAAAGATTTTCGATGTTCTCCAGTACAAGTATTACTTTCATATAATAATATTACTTATGGTATGCGATTTGATTGGGTATGTAATGATGATGTGACATTAAATATGTATGGTAATCCTAATTATATTACTGTCCATAATAGTGATTTATATGACTTTTTAGAAGCGTTTTACATAGACTAAAAGGGGCTGTCGCGAAATTAGATAACTAATTTTATGATAGTTTCTTTTTTTATAAAAATTAAAAAGCCCTGTTTT
>CANRCL010000042.1 GCA_947629115.1 uncultured Bacilli bacterium
AAAATACTATTATTTATGGTATGATTATGCTAGAGGTGTATCTATATGAATTCACGAATGAGTAGATATTATGCTGATACTGAACTTGATAATACTCGCTATGGAAAAAATGAAGAGTTATATAAAGAGATAAGTAAAAGTGAATTAGATAGTTATGAAGTCAAAAGCAATACGACTATTTTAGGAGATAATAAACCAGAAATAGATGTTGAAAAAATAAAACAAATTTTAGATACTAAATATAATGAAATACCCAAAAGAAAAAGTATTCGTATTGAAGAAGTTCCTGAAGAAAAAGAAGAAAGAGAAATAACTAAAGAATATGATATTAATGTTATTTTAGAAAAAGCCAAAGAAGAAAAAGAAGAAAATTATGAAGAAGAAAGATTAAAAAAATTAAGAGATACTCAATTTGATATTTTAAAAAATTTAGATTTAGAAACTAAAGATACAGAAGAAGAAAAAGCCGAAAGTGAAGAAGAAAATTTAAAAAATTTAATTAATACTATTGCTTTAAATGAATCTAAAAATACTCCGCATAATACTTCTTTAGATATTTTAAGTGAATTAAAGGGTAGTGGTAATACCGAAGTATTAGATGGTTTTAAAGATGAGTTAGATAAAACTTTAGAACAAACTGAAACTAAATTAGAAGAGGCTAAAGAAAAAGATTTAACTGATACTAAAATGATTAATTCTTTTTATACTTCCTCTAATGCATTAAAAGAAAAAGATTTTGAAGATATTGATGATGATTTTAAAGATAGTATTGAATCAAATAATATATTAATTAAAGTTATAATTGGTATTATCGCTATTGTATTTATTGTAGGTATTGTAATAATTGTTAAAAATTTCTATTTTTCATAAAATTAAGTATGAATAGATTTAAAAGTTATAAAAGAAAATTTAAAAGAACGAATAATACAAGTAAAAAAACTAAACAAGTATTCATTGTTCTTTTTTTAGTGTTTATAAATGCTTTAATTATTTTTGAAATATATGGAAAAAGTATTACTCCTAAAATAGAAGTATTAGTAAATGAACAAATCGATGAATTAGTAGACCAATTTTTTAATGAACTTATAACCAATGAAGTAATTAATCAAAATAGTATTAAAGATATATTAGATATTACGAAAAATCAAAAGGGAGAAATATTAACTGTTAATTATGATTTAGAAAAGAGTTATAAAATATTAACGGATGTTTCCAAAATTTTAAAAGAGGGTTTAATAGATTTACAAAATGGTAAAATAAAAGTGACTTTTTATAATCGTTATCTTAAAAATGGTAAAAATGGTTTAGTTTTAGATGTTCCATTCTTTATTAGTAGTAAAAATATCTTTTTAAATAATTTAGGGCCTAAAATACCTATTATGATTAATTTTAGTGAAACATTACTTACTAATTTAAAAACTAAAGTGACTAATTATGGTTTTAATAATGCTTTATTAGAAGTCTATATTACAGTTGAAATGCAAAAGATAATAATTACACCCATAGAAAAACAAAATGATAAATTAAATTATGATATTTTAATCGGGGCTTTAGTTGTCAATGGAAGTGTACCAGAATTTTATGATGGATTATATGAATATGAGAGTGGTATTTTAGATATTCCCTAAAGTTTAAGAATATGCTATAATTAAAATAGGTGAAGAATAAAATGAAACCATATTTTATAAATGAAGCCTTTGATAAAGCCATAAATGATTATTTAATAAGTAAAGATAACATTGATAGTCCTCTTTATGAATCTTTTTTAGTGGTAGTAATTAGAATGTTAATTAATATTTATGGTGAATTAGATATTTTAAATCCTTTTTATATTAAAGATGAAGAAGCATTTACGGATAATTTAATGAAATATGGTGCTAAAAAAGAAAATATAGATAGTTTAAAAAGGTTAGTTGATGGTTTTTATCAAATTGATAAAAGAAATAAAAATGCTGTTAAGTCCGAGATAAATATTTATTTTATTGAAGTTCAAAAAAGTTTAATCGATTTATTTACTTTAAAAAGAGTTAATTTTGGGTTAACTGAAAATGAAAGTAAAGAATTTTTCAACTTACTTTATACACCAGGTACAAATAGTTTTTTAAGAATATCTTATAATTTTAAAAATGCCGAAGATATATATGAAGTGGCAGAATATTATAAAGAAAGTTTAAAAGAAAAGGAAAAGACAAAAGAACAAGAAGATAAAAAGAATATTTTAGGATTTGACATTTATAAATTATTTAATTATAGTATAGCGGACATTAGTAAAATGAGTAGTAAAGATGTTGATAAATTAAATAGTGAAATATATGAATCATTTGATATTAATGAAAACGCTATTAATAAAGAATATTTATTAGAAGAAAAAATGCGTGAAATTCAAATGCAACAAAATCCAATTACAACAGGAAATGGTTATGTTGATATTTTACTAATTATGAGTGTTATTGTCACATCTATAATGGTTGTAATAATATTTGGAGCAATTATTTTTTAGGGAGGTTTTATGAAAATAAATATTAGGGGAGTTTTATACGAAGTTGTTAAAGATTTTGGCGACACAGTTAAAGAAATTAATTTTGATGAAATAGTGACCGATTATTATGATAACTTTGATTATATTGTAGGGGATTGGGCATATAATAAAGTAAGATTAAAAGGATTTTATAATAGTAATCATAAATATAGAAAAGAACATAATGATATAAAAAATGTCGATAAATATATTAAAAATAACTGTGCTTATGGTTGTAAGCATTTCATCTTAAAAAAGATAGAGATTGAAAAAGAAAAATAGTTTTGTTATAATGTTAAAGAATAGAGGGATTGATGTATGGGAAAAATAAAAATAAATTTAACTTCAGGAGCGATAGTTGAAAAACCTTTGATATGTGCTTTTAAAGCCAGTGATAATGAATATGTTGTTTTAGATGATGAAATGAATGGCTCAATGGGATTGCCAATAATTTTAGTTTGTAAATATGTAGATAATAAATTAACAAAAATATTAGACCAAAGTGAATGGCAAACTGTTAAGGAATATTTAAAAAATATTATTGCTGGTGGACAATTAGAATTTATTAAAATGGGTAATGAATTACAAGCCGATGATATTTATTATACTCAACTAACATTACCAGTTCCATCTTTTGATGCTTTAAAAGGTGCATATAAAGTAGAAGAAACACCAACTCCAGTAGCCCCAGTTAGTCCTGCGCCAGTTGTTGAAACCCCAGCAGTTGCAACTCCAGCCGAGACTCCAGTTCCAGCACCAAGTGAAGTAGCAAGCACTCCTAGTGTGAGTGAACCAGTTAAAGAAGAAAATAAAAATTTAGAAGAAACCGGAATTTTAGATTTAAATTTAAATAATATACCAACTCCAGATAGTACTCCAGCACCAAGTAATACTCCAACCCCAGCAGTAGAGCCAGCATCAGAAGGACCAGGAGTAGTAGGAGGAGTAGGGGAGCAAGGAGAACCAGCCACTACTCCAGAAGTTAATGAACCGGCAGCACCAACTACATCAACTGCTCCAGTTCCACCTGCAACCGAAGAAGTATCAACCGCACCTACTGAAAATACTGTACCAACACCTCCAGAACCAGCCCCAGTAGCAACTCCCGAAAGTACTCCGGCTGCTCCAACTCCAACAGTTGCCACTGAAAATGTAATTCCATCAATTGAACCAATAATTACTCCTCAAGTAGAGGCCACTCCAGTAGCGCCTACTACGGAAGAAGTAAAGGTGACAGAAATAAATCCTAGTCCAGCAAGTCCAGCACCAGTTGAACCAGCAGCCATGACTACTCCAGAAAGTAAGTTTAAAGACCAAAAAGAAGCCTTTATGCAAGCCTGTGAAAATATGTTTGATGCTTTAGTTCAAAAATTTGAAAGAGAATTAGAAAATAATAAACAAAACTGAATTAATTTTCAGTTTTTTTCATACCATTTAATAGGAAAATAGTATGAAAGAAATAATAAATTATAATTATAATTTCGATATTACTGAACTTGAAGAAAAGAGCAATTATTCAGCATTTAATTATTATGGTGATAGTTTTTATTTTGTCTTTTTTAATCGAACAGAAGAAGAATTACAAGATTTAGTGGCTATTTGTAATGAATTAAAGATGAAAGGCATAAGAGTTCACGATTTTATTTTAAATCGTTATGGTAAAATCCTTACTAAAGTAGGAGATAATTATTATTTACTTTTAAAACTTAATTGTAATAAAGATGAAAAAATAGATTTTGATAATTTATGTGTTTATATTAGTAAATTTAAATTAAATAATTCAAATAGTAAATTATATCGTAATAATTGGGGAGACCTTTGGAGTAGTAAAATAGATTATTTTGAATATCAAATTAAAGAAATTGGAAAAGATAAAAAAATAGTTTTAGATTCTTTTAGTTATTATATTGGTTTAGCCGAAAATGCTATTTGTTATGTTAATAAAATAAATAAAGTTATTGGTAAAAGTGAAAATGATAATATTACTTTATCTCATCGGCGCATATTTTATCCTAATACTAATTTAAATTATTTAAATCCTTTAAGTTTTATCTTTGATTTAGAAGTTCGAGATATTGCTGGATTTTTAAAGATTGAATTTTTTAATGGCGAAGATAGTTTGCTAGATTTAATTACTTATTTAAAAATAAAAAGATTAACTCCATATAGTTATCATATGTTATATGCAAGACTTTTATATCCCTCATATTATTTTGATATTTATGAAGATATAATGAATAATAATGGTGATGAAGAAAAATTAATTCCAATAATTAATAAAGTTAATGATTATCAAGAATTTTTAAAAAATGCTTACTTTGAAATTAGTAAATATACTAATTTAGAAAAAATTGATTGGATAATAAAAAATTGAATAAAATGCAAAATGATATTGCAATATTCTAGAAAATATGCTAAATTATAAATGAACACGAAAGTGTTTTTTAATTGCTAAAAAATTTAGGAGGTTAAAATGGCAAAAGAAACTAAAGAAAAGAAAAATGTTAAAAATGAAAAAAGTAAAAAAGAATTAAAAACTAAAAAGACTCCGAAAGTAAAAAAAGAAAGTTTGGCTAAAGGAGTAAAAAAAGAATTAAAATTAGTTAAATGGCCAGATGCTAATGAAATGGTTAAAAATACAATTGCTACTATTGTATTTTGTATAGTTTTTGTAGCATTCTTTGAATTACTAAATGTAGTAATGGCATTTATAAAGGGGAGTTTCTAATGGAAAAATTATGGTATGTTGTTAACACTTATTCGGGACATGAACAAAAAGTAAAAGAAAAACTAGAAGCCAAAATTGAATCAATGGGCATGCAAGATTATATCTTTAGAGTAGTAATTCCTGAAACTACGGAAGTAGAAGTTAAAGATGGTGTTAAAAAAGAAAAAGTTAAAAAAATGTTTCCCGGTTATATTTTAGTCGAAATGATTATGTCTGATGAAGCATGGTATATAGTTAGAAATACTCCAGGAGTTACTGGATTTATTGGTTCAAGTGGTAAAGGTGCTAAACCAACGCCATTATTACCTCAAGAAATAGACCGTATTTTAGTTAATATGGGTATGAGTCGTGTTAATGTTGAAGATGACTTAAAAGTTGGCGATGAAGTAAGTATTGTTGATGGACCATTTAAAGGTATGATAGGTAAAGTTGATAATATTGATACTGAAAATAATCGTTTAAATATAATTATCGATTTATTTGGTCAAGAAACATCTGTTGATGTTGAACTTTTCCAAGTAAGTAAAAATTAAAGAAAAATTTAAAAGTATTAAAAAAAATTCATGAAAATTTTTGATAAATGTCAAGAGTTGGATTGAATTTTTATTTTTTTATTAAAAATATGTTGACACTGTGTCATTGCTGATATATTATTATATTGACAATGTGTCAATAGGAGGGTACAAAAGATGGAAAAACGACTCATTGATGAAAGAAAAGAAGAAATTATTAATGCTTGTGAAAAATTGTATCAACAATTAGATTTTAAAGAAATAAACATTAAACTTATTGGAGAGAAAATAAGCGTTGGTAGAACTTCTATTTATAATTATTTTCAAACGAAAGAAGAAATATTTTTAGCACTCCTTGAAAGAGAATATTTAAAATGGAATGAAGATTTGTACAATATTTTTAAATTAAATGAAAAATTATCAAAAGAAGATTTTATAAACAAAATTACCGAATCTCTTTTAAAAAGAAAAATTTTACTTAAACTTATTTCTATGAATATGTTTGAAATGGAAGCAAATAGTAGAACCCAAAATATTACTAATTATAAATTAGCATTTAAAGAATCTATTTCTTTATTAGAACAATGCTTATGTAAATTCTTTAATGTCAAAGATAGTGAAGCAGAAAAAATCACTTTTACTATATTACCTTTTTTAGTAGGAATTTATCCATATACTTCTCTAACAGATAAAATGAAAGAAGCCATTCATAAAGCCAATCTTGAATATAAATTTTATACAGATAGAGAAATGATAAAAATGGGATTAGAAAAAATAATAGGAGGCCTTAAATGAAAATAGTTGTTCTGGCTGGTAGTCCTCATAAAAATGGAACATCAAATACATTAGTGAAAGAATTTGTAAGAGGTGCTAAAGATACAGGAAAAGATGTTGAAGTTATTGATTTAGCCCATACAGATATTCACCCTTGTATGGGATGTGATGCTTGTGGTATGAATGGTGATTGTATCCAAAAAGATAAAGGAAATGAAATTTTAAATAAAATACTAGAATCTGATGCTATAATCTTCGCTTCACCTGTTTATTATTACAATGTGAGTAGTCAGTTAAAAATGATGATAGATCGTTTTTATGCTAAAACAATGAAAATTACAAATAAGAATTTAAAAGCCGGTGTAATAATGACTGCTTGGAATAACGATGAAGAATTTACTTATGGGGCAATAGATAAATACTTTAATACTTTATTTACTTATATGCATTTTCAAGATATAGGAAGAATATATGGAAAAGGGTGTGGTACATTATCTATGATGCCAAAAAAAATTATGAAGAAGCATATAAGTTAGGAAGGGATATTTAATATGGAAACAATTGATGTATTTGCTCATGTATTATTACCAAATTATTATGAGAAGATGTTAAGTTTTATGTGGATACAGCCATACTTGGAAATACGCGGGGGTTAGAACTCGCAGTAAATTACTTTGGAATAGATAAAGTCTTATATGGTACAGATGCTCCCTTTGTAATTATGCCGAATGGTGCGACACAAGAAATAGAAAGTGCTATTGATGAGTTACCTTTAAGTAGTGAAGATAAAGAAAAAATATATTCTAAAAATTTACAAAAGTTATTAAATGGAAAGAAGGAAAAATAAAAATGAATAAAAAAACAATAGTTTTAATAATTGCAATAGTAATAATGTTAGTTGGTTGCATTGGAATTTTGGTTATGAGTTCTAATAATAATTCTAATGATACAACTGAACATCAAAATAGCAATGAAACACAAAAAGACAAAATACCAGAAAATACAAATGATAATGAGATAGATAATGATAAAAAAGTTGCCATCATTTATTTCTCTGCAACAGGTACAACTAAAAAAGTCGCTGAATATATCAAAGATGCAACGAATGGTGATTTAATTGAAATTGTACCAAAAGATGAATATACAAATGCTGATTTAAGTTATACTAATAGTAATAGTAGATGTACAAAAGAACAAAATGATGAAAGTGCAAGACCAGAAATAAAAAATAGTATTAATACTGATAATTATGATGTTATATTTTTAGGTTATCCAATTTGGTTTGGAAATGCTCCCAGAATTATTTTAACATTTTTAGATAGTCATAATTTAGATAGTAAAATTATAATTCCATTCTGTACATCAGGAAGTACTGGAATAGAATCAAGTGTAAATTATTTCAAGAGTCATTATAAAAATATTAATTTTCAAAATGGTAAAAGATTATCTACAAGCGAGTCTGAAATAAAAAATTGGGTTAATGGATTAAATTATTAAGGAGGAATGAATTTATGAGTAAAATTTTAGTTAATTTCTTTTCAGCAAGTGGAGTAACAAGAGATGTCGCAAGTAAAATTGCTAATTATATAGGTGGAGATTTATTTGAAATTGAACCTATGAATAAATATACAAATGAAGATTTAAATTGGAATAATAGTGATAGTAGGTCATCGATTGAAATGAATGATTCATTAAGTAGGCCGGATGTTAAAAGTAAAGTTTCTAATTTAAGTGATTATGATACTATTTTAATTGGATTTCCTATATGGTGGGATTTAGCACCTAGAATTATTAATACATTTATTGAAGAAAATAGTTTGGAAAATAAGAAAATCTATGTATTTGCAACATCAGGTGGTTCAAGTGTAAATAATAGTTTTAATACTTTAAAAAATACATATAGTAATCTTAACTTTGTGAGTGCTAAAAGACTAACAAGTAATGTATCAGAAAATGATATTACAAGTTGGATTATATAGGTGATTTTATGAGTATAACTATTAATATTTATTATAAAGGTGAAAATGGTAATGCTAAAAAATTTGCCGAAGAAATGGTATCTAATGGGATTGTTGATAAAGTAAGAGCCGAAGAAGGTAATCTAAAATATGAATATTTCTTTCCTTTAGATGATAATGAAACAGTTTTACTTATTGATAGATGGAATAATGAAGAAGCGCTAGATATTCATCATAAATCAGAAATGATGAAGCAAATAGCGGATTTAAGGAACAAATATCATTTGAGTATGAAAGTAGAAAAATTTAAGAGTTTGGAAGGTGAATAATGAAGAAACAAACAGCAGGTAGAGAGAGGTTAGGTAATATTGCACCCTTATTTGCTGAATTAAATGATGATGTATTATTTGGTCGTGTTTGGTCAAGAGAAGATGAATTATCACCAAGAGATAG
>CANRCL010000043.1 GCA_947629115.1 uncultured Bacilli bacterium
TAAAATAAATTTTGTTCAAGTTTTCATGACTATGTGTGCCTTGAACGAAGTGAAAGGAATGGATGGTTAAAATGAAAGATTTTTATAAAATTTTAGAAAATAAAATTAAAGAAGCCTTAAAGATATGTAATTATGAAGTAGCAGAAGTAATTGTTAATGAGTCTAATCGACCAGAATTAGGAGAATATCAATATAATGGAGTTATGCCTCTTGCTAAAATTTATCATAAAAATCCCGTTTTAATTGCGGAAGAAATTGTTAAAGTATTAAAAGAAGATAAATTTTTTAAAGATGTAAATGTTGCTGGTCCGGGATTTATTAATATGACAATTAGTGATAGGGCTTTAATTGATTTTACCAATGAAGATAATTATACATACCCTAAACAAAATAAATTAATATTTTTAGATTATGGTGGTGCCAATGTTGCTAAAAGTTTACATGTTGGACATTTAAGAAGTGCCAATATTGGCGAGGCTTTAAATAGATTATGTAAATTTTTAGGCTATGAAACTATTTCAGATACCCATTTAGGTGATTGGGGTCGTCCTTTAGGTTTAGTAATTTTAGAACTTTCTAAAAGATATCCTAATTGGGAATTTTTTAATCCAACATATGAGGGAGAATATCCTAAAGTTGTAATAACTAATGAATTATTAGAGGAATTATACCCTTATGCTTCTAATAAAGCCAAAGAAGATACGGAATATTTAAAAGAAGCCCAAGAAATGACTAAAAGATTACAAGATAAAGAAATAGGAATATATGCTTTATGGCAACAAATAATGGAAGTATCTAAAACAGAAATTAAAAAAATCTATGATAGATTAAATGCTAATTTTGATTTATATAAAGGTGAAATGGATGCTGAAGCAGTAGTTCCAGAATTGCTTAAATATTTAGATAAACTTAATATAGTTGAATCTAGTGAGGGTGCTAAAGTTATAAATGTATCACTTCCAACTGATAAATTAGAAATTCCGCCAATGCTACTTATTAAATCTGATGGTGGTATTTTATATAGTACTACGGAACTGGCTACAATTTATGATAGAATGAAAAATTATCATCCTGATGAAATATGGTATATTGCTGATAAAAGACAAACTCTTCATTTTACTCAAGTTTTTCGGGCTAGTCAAAAAAGTGGCATAACCGATGAAAATACTAAATTAATTTTTGCAGGTTTTGGCACAATGAATGGTAAAGATGGTAAACCTTTTAAAACACGTGATGGTGGAGTTATGCGTCTTAATGATTTACTAGAAACAGTTAAAAGCGAATGTTTAAAAAGATTAAATGAAAATGTTTTAGAAAATCGTGATAAAATTGCCGAACAAATTGCTATATCAACTTTAAAATATGCTGATATGCTACCAGCAAGAGAAACAGATTATAATTTTGATTTAGATAAATTTTGTGATTTAGATGGTAAAACAGGTCCTTTTATCTTATATTCAACAATAAGAATGAAATCTTTATTAAATAAAGCCAAAGAAAATAATTTTGAATATCATAAATTAGAAACTATTGCTAATGAATATGATAGAAATATTATTTTAACTTTAAATAATTTAGATAAAGTTTTAAAAAATGCTTTTGCTAATCATTCTTTAAATGAAATAACTGATTATTTATATAAACTAACAACTAGTTATAATCGTTTTTATGCTGAAAATGTTATATTAAAAGAAACTGATTTAGCCAAAAGAAATTCTTGGTTATATTTAACTTCTATCGTATACAAAATTAATACATTATTACTAGGTATATTAGCCATTGAAGTACCAGAAAAAATGTAAAAAAAAATAATTAAAAACTAAATTTTAATTATTTTTATTAAAGGTCTTGGCTAATATACCTTTTCTTAATAGAAAATCATATATTTTAGGATTAATAATTAAATCAAATTCCCCAATATATTCAAATACTTGAGGGTTAAATCCTAATTTAAAATTATTTAAACCAGCATAAGGATTATTTTTCGTAAAATCACCGGTAATACCATTCATATCTAATATATCAAAATTATCTCTATAATGTTTAATAATACTATAATATAAGAAATAATTAGGAGCAAATCTTTTATAATCATTATCATAAGCACTGTAAAGTATAGTAGCCATATTATTATGTTTAATAACTAAAGCCCCCGCAATAATTACATTTTTATTTTCAGAAACTCCTTTAGTGGCTTCCATAATATCATTTTTATAATTTAATAGTATTTTATCACTATTCATTTTAGCATTAATTATTTTTTCATTATTTGGTAAGGCTAATTTAGCATTAAATTTATTATTCTTTTCAGCCTCTATATCATATACATATTGGCTATTTTTTAAAAATTCATTGTAATTTATTTTAACCAAGAATAAATCTATATCATCATTTTTTTCATATACTGTATAAATATCTTGAAAATAAAATTCATTATGAGAAGAATCTTTTTTCTTTAAAATATTATAGAAATCCATAATTTCATTTTTAGAATAGATTTGACATTCAAGTCCTTTACGCATACCTTTTCTTATTTTATTTTTAGTATTTTTATTTAAATTTTTAAGATTATAATTTTTTAAATTAATAAAAGCGTTAAATCTTGGAAGTTGGGCTTCAAAATATAAATTATCAACTAATTTTTTATAATTATTTCTAATTAATGTTGTTGTTATATTTTTATTTTCATTATATTCGGTTTCAAAAGTTTTAGTATTTATTTTTCCAATAGGTAGGTTAGGATTAACTTTAATAAAAGCCACATTTTTTTCTTGATAATATTTTACTAAACATTCAGTAAAAGTATTTACTAGTATTTCATTACTATAATCAATTAAGAATCCACGAGGGGCATAACCATAATAGGCATTCATTGCAATTTGTTTAATTAAAATTAAAGACGCTGCAAGAATATTACCATTATAATCAACTAAACCAATTAAATCATAATCAAATTCATTTTCGGCTTGAAGCATTCCATAGTTTACAGTTTGATATAAATTAGATAAAGGATGATTTTTTTGAAAGTTGGTAAATTCTTCAACACTTAAATTTTGAATATGCATAAACCCACCTCTTTCTAGGGGAATATTATATCATAAAAATCTTGATTAAGAAAGGAATTATTAGTATAATTTAATTGGGTGATTTAAAATGATTAAAAAAATTCTAGGGGATGTTAAAGGAATATTTAATGTAGTGACATTAATAGATATGTGTACTTCTTTAAGTTATGTTATTTTAGGATTGGTATTTTTCTTTTTACCATCAATGTCTAATTTAGTGGCTTCAATTCTTGCTGGTGTATTTTTAATTGTTAATGGGGCTAATTTAATTTATTCTTTTATTGAAAGAGGAAAAATAAGTCTATTTAATAATAATATAATTTATGGCGTTATATTAGTTGTATTAGGTATATTAATAATGTTTTTAGGTAAATTTTTATCAATTTTAGTAGGTATTTACTTTATCATTAGTGGGGCTCAAAAAGTTAATTATGGTATTGTATTTAGAAAATTTAAAGAATCATCTTGGCTTTTAACTATTGTAATTGGTGTATTATTCTTAATTTTAGGTATTGTTTGTTTCTTTGCTAAAGGTGATGGAATAGTAAGTGCCGTAGGATTAGGTTTAATTGGTTATGGTTTAATTAATTTAGTTGATGTCATCTTATTAAGAAAACGTTGTAAAAACTTTTTAAAATAACAATTAGTTTATTATAATTATTAAGAAAAATAATTTTGCATATCTTATAAGGGATATGCTTTTTTTAACGGATTGTCAATAACAAGTAAAATATGTAAATTTTTTTTAAATAAGATGTTTAATTGAAATGTTATATGATATAATTTGAAAAAGAAATTGGAGGGTTTAAGATGAAAAAAATTTTTAAAAAAAGTATTTTAATTTTACTAACACTAGAAATGGTTATCGCACCATTTAAGCCTTTCTTATTTAAAGAAGTATTGGCTAGTGAAACAGTAAAAAGTGATAAAAATAATGATTATGTTTATTTAGCAGATATTGATTATGTTTATGGTCAAGTTGGTTATAGTTCAGTTAAAATAAATAAGAATGATTCGGGAGAAATGATTTCTTTAAACATTAATAATACTCGAACTTATTCAATGAATGCTATATTTGCTCATGCTAAATCGACTTTAATTTATGATTTAAGTAAGTATGAAAATCTAGATACATTTAGTGCTTATGTAGGAGTAGATGCTAGTAGGGGAACCAATGGTAATGGAGTTATATTTCATATTTATGGTACTACTGATAATGATTATAATACGAAAAATTGGTCTAAACTTCATACAACTAAAGCCTTAAAAGGAGATAGTGAAGCCGAACATATTCAAGTATCATTGGGTGATTATAAATATCTTAAATTAGAAGCCGATAGTAATGGCGATAATAGCAATGACCATGCGGTATATTT
Organism: uncultured Bacilli bacterium; assembly: GCA_947629115.1. Next base: position 4,442 of record CANRCL010000043.1, read on the forward strand.
AGATGCTATGCTTTATAATGCTAGTACTTATGTACCTAAAGATACAACTATATCTTGGTTAAAAAAAGTAGAAGAATATGATGAGGAATTACTTAAATATAGTGATAGTGAAATAATTAGTCAAAAAGAATTAAAACTTAAATTAATGCAAAGAACTTTTGTTAAAAGAGTTGGTTATGGTATTTTAGGAGCCTTTGCTAATAAAAGCGAAAATAATTATGAATTTATCAGTTGGTTATTTAATGATGAAGAAAGATTAGAAAACTATCTTTTAGGTGGTACTCCGGAGGGAAATAATTATTTACAAGCCTTAACTGTATTTGAAAATTTATATACAAAAAATAAAGCCGATTTATTAGATAAGAATGATGGGCAACTCTATGAAAAAATGATGATGGCTATATCACTAGCCTATGGAAGTGATGTTAATTTCTGGCAAACAGCCAATAAACCGGTGGAACCAGTAAGAACTCCATCTAATCATATGGATAGATATGATGTTATTAAAAAATTATATACCATAGGTTATACATATGATAATGTTTCAACTTATTTTGAAAAAGAAAATTTTAAAAATTTAAAAGTTGAAGAAATGCGTTGGGTAGTTAATAATCGGATTAGTGATATAGAAATTGCTTGGTTAAATTGGTATACGCAAATGACTAAAGAGGGTAAAACTCCATATAATCAAGACTCTCCATATAATCCATATACCTATATTTATTATTCTACTGGTTGGAATTATGAAGATAGTAATTATTATCAAGAAAATTCTCAATATTGTGCCGAGGGTAATAATGTAAATAAGAAAAATGCTGGTTATAAAAGAGGAGTTAGTTGTAATACTAAATATGGATTAGAACATTTTGAACTTCAAACTAAACCAGGTTCTCCTTTAAGACTTTGGACTATTTGGGAAGAAGATGGTGTTTGTGGTTCTTTAGCAGGTACTGGTTCTAATATTGAAATGTCTTTAGGTAGACCATCAACTTTAGTTTCTCAACCGGGACATGCGGCTTATTTCGTTTCTAGTTTAAAAGATTGGAAAGGTCAAACATTAAGAGAATGGCAAATAGGTAATGCTGCTGCTGGATGGTCGGCTTCTTATAAGGGCGAAAGAATGCTTCTTAACTGGGGTACTAAAGGTAATGGTTGGTCAGATTCTAATAATGGAGCCTATTTATTGGTTGCTCAAAGAGCAGTAGATAATTGGGAAGAATATAAAAAAGCCTTTTATTATAATTTACTTGGCGATTTAAAAATAAAATTAGAAGATAAAATTAAATCTTATGAATCAGCAATAAATGAACAACATTATAATGTTGATGCTTGGTATAATTTAATACAATGTTATTTACAAGATGAAAATACTCCTAGTAGTAAATATTTAGAATTAGCGAAAAAAATAACTTCTTACTTTTTTGAATTTCCTCTACCAATGTATGATTTATTAAAATTATTTCAAGATAAAATTGTAGAAAATGAAGTAGAATATACTAATTTAGTTGATACGACATTAAATAAACAACTAAAGGTTAGTGATAAAGAATATTTTCAAGCCGCAGCAATTGTCGATATCACAAAATATTTATTAAAACTTAATGGTGATAATGCTGTTGCAACTTTCTCATTTGATGGGGAAAATGCTAAAAAATTAATGCTTTTAGGAAAATATGCTGAAAATAATACACCTTTTGAATATACTTTAAATTATGAATATGATGCTTTAGAGCAAAAAGTTAGTTCTAATACTAAATGGATAAGAGTAGAAGATGGTAGAACATCTGTTGATTTAAGTGATTCAATGGATTTATTAAACACTAAAAATGATATCGTAGTTCATTTATTAAAAGATGAAAATTATAATGTAGATAATTTATTCTTTATTGATTTACAAAATGGACCATCTCCATCAAGTTTATATGTTAATAATTTAGAGAGAAGAATTGCTAATATTGATGAAAAAGTAGCCGAATGGATTTTGATTAAAGATGATAATCATTTAATAGATATTTTAATGAGTCAATCATATGATGATTTGGATTGGAATAAGTTTAGTGAAAAATTACCTCAAATAGATAACAAAAGTGGTACAATGTTATTTATTCGTAATGGTTATACTAAAACTTATTTACCAAGTGACCCAGTATTTGCTATCTTTGATGAAAAAGAAGATACTGCTGAAATGAGATATGTTCCAGTAGCAAATTTAGAAGTTAAAACTTCTAGTTCACTTAATGAGGATGATGAAAAAAAATTATTAGACCGAAGCATAAATACATTTTGGCAAGCAAAAAAAGATGATGAAGAAAGAACAATTATTTTAAAATCTAAAAATCGCTCTATTGAACTATCTAAAATTGAATATGTTCCAAGACAAGATGATGTGACAGTAGGAATGATTACTAAAGCCAAAATTGAAATAAGTGCTGATGGAGATAAATGGACAGAAATTGCTAATAATTTAGAGTGGACTCCTAATAAAAGTATTAAAACTTATGTATTACCAACACCAACTAAAGCAAGATATATTAAAATAACTGCTTTGGAAACGGCTTATAATGAATTAACGGCTTCAATGTTTAATCTTTATGAAAATACTTTAACATCTTATATTGATATTAATACTTTACCAGTTTCTTATGTGACTGAGGGCTATGTTTATAATGGTCAAGAAATAAAACCAAAGGTTACAATTAAAGATGGTGATGTTGAATTACTTGAAGATACGCATTATAGTATTAAATATCGAGAAAATGTTAATGCTGGAACAGGTACTTTAGAAATAACCGGATTAGGTATTTATGATGGTACAATAATTAAAGAATTTAAAATTTTAAAAGCCAATCAACCAGATGTAATGCCAAATAGTGAAATGGTGGCAAGTTTTGAAGATAAAACTTTAAAAGATTTAAGTTTACCTGAAGGTTGGCATTGGGAAGATGAAACACTTACCTTAAAAGAGGGAGAATTAATTACTGCAAAAGCCTTATATACTGATACAGATAATTATGAAAATACTGAAGTTGAGATAAAAGTTAAAAAAGAAATTGGACATCATCCAGTTATTGAAGTAAAAGATAATCAAACACAATTTACTTTTGAATTTGATGGTAATGAACAACAATCATTAGATTATTTTACTGATTTAATAACAATTAATGATGAAGAAGATGGAAATATTTTATTAAGTAGTAATCAAGTCGTTATAAAATCAGATATTAATTGGCAAGAACAAGGTACTTATCATATTATTATAACTGTTCAAGATAATGATGGTAATGAATCAAGTTTAACTTTAGAAATTACTATTAAAAAAAGTGGAGAAACCATTTCTTTAAATAATGATGAATATGAAATTATAATTGATAATGAAGAATTATATTATAATGGTAAAGAATTAAATTTAAATGTTAAAGTTAGAAAAAAAGGTAAGGCTCAAAGAAATACTATATTAGATGATAGTAATACATTACATGAATTAACTGAAGGAGTAGATTATACTATTTCTTATAGTGAATTAGTTAAGGCTGGAAATCATACAGTATCAGTTAAAGGTATTAATATTTATGATGGTACTCTAACTAAAAATTATGTTATTAATAAAGCCGTAAAACCAACTACTATGCTAGAACAAGAAATGCATGTTTCTAATAATACTACAAAATTAGAAGACATTATATTATCTGATTTATGGCAATGGGAAAATGCTGATATAGAACTTGTGGAAGGAGAAAATAAAGTTAAATTAATTTTCCTTGGAGATGAAAATCACGAACGTTATGAAATGGATGTTTTAATTGTTAAAGAAAAAAGTGAAATTTCTACTCCTACTAAACCAGAAGAAGATAAACCAACTAATCCAGAAGTTCCAACTGAAAATCCTAAAGACAAGGAAGAAAATACGAAGCCAGAAATAACAGAAAATAATGATAATAATGATGATAAAAAACAAGAAGAAAAACCAGTAGTTGAAGAACAAAATAATAATAGTAGTAATAATAGTGAAGAAAATATTAACAAACCAACAATTAATACAAATAAAGAGGAAAATATAACTTCTAATAAGGAAACTAATAAAAATACTAGTAGTTCAACTAAACCAACTACTAATAAAGAAGTGAATGAGACTGATAATAATACAACTAATGATATCGATAATAGCAAAGAAGATAACAATCAAAATGTAAATAAAACATCAGAAGAAGTTAGTCAAAAAGAAGAAGAGCCTCAAAAGAATATTAGTTATTGGTTTATAATTCCAGTTATTGTAGTTATTGGTGGTTTAATAATCTTAATTGTAAAATTAAAAAATAATCAAAAAGAAAATGATTAGTAAATTAAGAAGATTGTAATGATGGAAACGTTTGTTGCAATCTTTTTTTCAGTTAAAAAGTCTTGACCGGGGGAGATTGTCCGATAAATAAAAATAAAAAAAAGAAAAATAAAATTTTAAAGATAGCAAAA
>CANRCL010000044.1 GCA_947629115.1 uncultured Bacilli bacterium
AGTAGTTTTGATGATTTTGAAACCGATTTAAAATGCATTTTAGATAGTAATACTATTTACTTATTAAAAAGAAGAATAGAAAATAAATTATTTAAAATAGTTAATAAAAGTTCCAATATTTCTTTAAATGAAAATGATATGGTATTATATCAAGTTAATGAATTAAAAAATTGGGTTATTGAAGATTTAGCCAGTACTATTTTAAGTCTTATAAATCAATATTTTACTAAAGATTTAGATAAAGAAACTAAAAATTATTTAGAAGAAATTAAATATCGTTTAAGTTTTATATATCCTTTTATAGAAGAAGATTTATTACAAAATAATTATAATATTAATCCCGAATTATATTGGAAAAGTAAAAGTTTAGGAGAAATTTTAGATTTATCTTACTTACAAGAAGATTTAGTCGATTATAATGCTTCAATTATTCCAATTGTTATATTTGAGCAAAACCATCGAGATAGTACTTATTCGCAAGAAATATTTTATCAAATTTTAATGCGAGCCTTTTTCTTATTTATAAATGATGAAGAAGAAAAACAAAAAATATATCATATCTTTAAAGATTTTTTAGATAATTTTACTTTTACAAGTGATAACCAAAAATATGCCGCCATTGCTGAAACTATTGCTTATTATAATGAAGATAGAGAACTTCCTAAAATAGTTAGTTTTAGCAAACAAAAATAGTTCCAAATAAGAACTATTTATTTTTTTATGTACTTGGAATTGGTAATGGTTCAATATTTATATTACTATCATATTTTTTTAAAACATTACTAAATTCCGTATAAATACTTTCATAATTATTTAAATATTTACTTTCCATTTTACTAAAAGGAATAACTAAATAATCATATTTCTTTTTTTCATTATTATAAAATTTATAAGAATAATTTAAATCAGCACCAATATTATCAATTTTAATGGTTGTTGTATCTTTTTCAGTATCAACAGTTTTAGTAATATCTAAAGTAGCAAACATGCCAACAGTTCCAACTTTTCTTACATTAGGGTCATTAGCGCCCATTTGATTAGAAATAAAATTACCAAATGAATAGAAAACTACTGTATCATCAATAAGTTCCCAAGGTTCAATACAATGAGAGTGAGTACCTAAAACGATATCAACATCATTATCGGCTAGAAATTGGGCTTGTTGTCTTTGAGTTTCTGTTGCGTCTTGGCGATATTCTGTGCCCCAGTGCATGGCTACGATTAAAATGTCAACTTTATCTCGAACGGCAGCAATATCGGCCTTAACTTTTTCTTCATCAAATAAATTAACTGTATAATCTTCTTTAACTGGAATACCATTAGTGCCATAAGTATAAGATAACATTGTATAAGTTATTCCATTTGCTTCCATTATTTTATGTTCATCTCTTTTTTCAGGAGTAGAAGCCATACCAGTTGCTAAAATATTATTTTTACTTTCCCACCAAGCAGCACTTACTTTAGCCCCAGTATTACCCATATCCATGGAATGATTAGTAGCCAAAGATACTAAATTAAAACCAGCATCAATCATATTTTGACCAAAAGCACTTGGTGTATTAAAGATAGGATAACTTTGAGGTTTATTCGTACTATCAAAAACAGTTTCTTGGTTATAATATTTAATGTCGTAATCTTGAATTTTTTCTTTAGTATAAACTAACATATCACTAAAATCATATTCGCCAGTTGCACTATTATAAGCGGCATTATAAACAGGAGAGTGAATAAGACCATCCCCAGTAGCAATTAAACTGGCTTTATAAGTTTTTATTGGGTCTTCTTTGGGTTTAGTAATATTTTCTAATGGATTATTAGGAAGTTTAACTTCATTGCCTTTAAAATATTTAAAACCGACAAAACCCGCTAGTAATGCTACTAAAGTTAAAATTAATAAAATACTTAATCTTTTTTTAACTTTTTTCTTTAATTTAGCCATTATTTTAACACCTCATATATTTCATCAACACTTTTTTCTGGCCGCATTCCATAATTAGGTAGTAAATGCATATGATAATGTTTTATTTTTTGACTATTACCATAATTTATACAGACACTTAATTCTTTAGCATTTAATCTTTCCATATTTTGTTTTATAAATTTTTTGGCAACATTATTTATATGAACTAATAAATCATCCGGTATGTCCATAAGAGTATCATAATGTTTTTTCGGAATAATCAAAGTATGACCATCAACATTCGGATAAGCATCTAAAATGACAATAACTTTATCATCTTCATATAATTTTTTACTAGGTAATTCACCATTAATAATTTTACAAAATAAACAATCCATTTTTCTCACCTACCTTAATTATATCATAACAATTCTTTAATAAAGGTTAAATTAATAAATTAAACGTCAAAAGAATGTTAAATTATTTTCATTTTTTGTAATATTTCTTTATGTTTTTTATCTATTCTAAAAGATTCTCGTGATTTTTGTAAAGATTTATTATATATCCAAGGATCAATAGTATTTTTATTTTGAATAAAGAAATCTTTAGTTTTAGAAAAATATTTAATAAAGCAAATTGAATAAGCCCAACTAATTGCCATTTTAACATAGTATTTATCATTTTTTATTGTTAATAACTTGTTTAAAACTTCATCGATATAATTATCATTAATATAATAATTTAAAAGTAAAACTATACCAAAACGTAGATAGTATTCTTTTGAACTTTTAAGTAAATCAGTAATAAATAAGAAAAAAACTTCGGGATAGTCATTAACTATTTTAAGTTCACTAGCAAATATATCACATATAGCCCAGTTATCAATTTTGGGCAAGTATTTTGTAATTAATTTAATTTTTTCTTTATATGTTAATTTAACGTTGGAAATTAATAAGCCCTCTAACATAACACATTCAAAGTATTCATAATTTAAATTGTTAATTATCTCTTGATAAGAATATTCTTTTAATAATTTATGGGCAATTTTTCTTAAGATAGGAATTTTAACACCCAAAATAACATATTTAGTTGAACAAATCTTTTCTTGAAAAACTTTATATTTTTTATCACAATAGGGTTTTAATATTTCTAAAATATTCACAAGTATCCCTCCAGATTTCATTATATAATGAAAAATAATTAAAAAATAGTAAAAATTTTTTTGAAAAAAAGGAACTGCTAGAAAAAAGTATTAAATATATAAGTGAAAGGAGGGAAAATGCCAACTAAGAATAAGTTTTATAATTTGAAGTATGACCGAGTATTCAAAAGTATAATTGCTGACCCTAGTGATACTCGAGTTATCAATAAAATATTATCAGATATTTTAGAAGATAATATTGAAGTTATAGAATTTATACCTAGTGAATTACCAGTAGACAATAAAAATTCAAGAGTAAATACTTTAGATATTATTGCTAAAAGTAGTAATGGTTTATTAATAAACATCGAAATAAATACTAAATTTGATAAATTAACTAAAGAAAGAAATTTAGTATATTATACAAGTTTATATAATCAATCAATATTAAGAGGTAGGTATAAATGTAGTAAAGTAATTCATATAGATATAACTTTTAATGAAAATTATAATGGAAAAGCGAAAAGAAGATATTGTATAAAAGATGAAGAAAATGATTTATATAGTGAAAATTTCGAAATAATAGTAGTAAATATTGCCAGATATAAAAAAGATTGGTATGATGGAATAAACAAACATAAATATTTAGTAATGTTAGATGCCAACGAAGAAGAATTAGAAAAGTTAAGTAAAGAAGATGACTTAATTAAGGAAGTGAAAGATAAAATGTTAGTATTAAATGATAATGGTACATTTACAAGATTAATTTCTAGAGAAGCCGAAATGAAAATTATGGAAAATATTCGTGGCGAAAGAAAAGGTATTAAAATTGGCGAAAAACAAGGCAAAAAAGAAGAGCAATATAATATTGCCAAAGAAATGCTTAAAAGAAATATGAAATTACAAGATATAATAGATATTACGAAATTGAGCAAAAAAGAATTAGAAAAAATACAAGTTTCTTTAAAGTAATCAAAAAAAGTTCTAAATTAATTAGCAAAAATTTAATGCTTAATTAAGGAAGTGAAAGATAAAATGTTAGTATTAAATGATAATGGTACATTTACAAGATTAATTTCTAGAGAAGCCGAAATGAAAATTATGGAAAATATTCGTGGCGAAAGAAAAGGTATAAAAATTGGCGAAAAACAAGGCAAAAAAAGAAGAACAATATAATATTGCCAAAGAAATGCTAAAAAACAATGAACCAATTGATAAGATAAAACTTTATACTGGACTAACTGAAAAAGAAATTTCTAAATTAATTGTAAAACCTAAATAAAATATAATTGCCTAATAATTTGTGCTCTTTTTCATAATGTTTGCATAAATTAAATTAGGGAGTGATAAATTTGTCTAATTATAGAGAAATTGTAACTAAAGCAGTTATTGGCAAAGCCAAAAAAACTAGTGGTAATACTTTTACTTTAGAAACAGAAGAAAGACCTAATACCATATTAGGCTGTTGGGTCATCAATAATACCTTTAATGGTGCAAATAATAATGGAAGTGTTTTAATTACTGGAGCATTTGATGTTAATGTTTGGTATTCTTATGATAATGATACTAAAACAGCAGTGACTACAAAAAGATTTAATTATACTGATAAAATGAATGTTCCACTTAAAAATGATACCGTATTAGATAATAATTCAGAAATAATTGTAAGAAGTTTAAGACAACCAACAGTTACTAATGTAAAAATTAATAATGGTTTAGTTGAATTAACAATTGAAAAAGAATTAGGCGTTGAAATTGTTGGCAATACCAAAGTTAAAATTTCTGTTGAAGATTTTGATGATGACTATGAAGAAGTGTTAGATGAAGAAATAGAAGAAGAAATAGATACTTTAGATGATAATTATTTAGAAACTGAAGAAGTAAAAGAAGAAAATTAGTCAACGAAAAAGTGTTGACATAATAATTTAGCAATGTTATACTAACGGTAGTAAAGAAGGAGGCAAAGTATGGCAGTTAAATTAAGATTAAAAAGAATGGGTGCTAAACAAAAACCATTTTATAGAATAGTAGCGGCTGATTCTCGTAGTCCAAGAGATGGACGTTTTATCGAAACAGTAGGAACTTATGACCCAATTAAAGGAGCCGAAAAAGTTTCAATTGATGAAGAAAAGGCACTTAAATGGTTAAATAATGGTGCTGAACCTACGGAAACAGTTAGAAATATTTTATCTCACGCTGGAATTATGGCTAAATATGCAGAAAGCAAAGCAAAAAAGAATTAGGTGAATTATGAGCGTAGTAGAATATACTGAATATTTAGTAAAAAGTATTGTTAAAGAACCAGAACTAGTTAAAGTATCTGAATTCCAAGCCGATGAAGATGTGACTATTTTAGAAATACTAGTACCTGATAGTGATATGGGAAGAGTAATTGGTAAAAATGGTAAAACTTCTACGGCTATTAGAACATTAATTCAGGCTTTTGCGGCAATTAATAATATGCCAAAAGTTAAAATTAATATTGATTCATTTTAAGAAATAGGAGGCTATTTCTTTTTTTTAATGGAGGTTTAGAATGATTAAGATAGCAAATCCTTGTGGGATAAATAAAGAAACAGAAAAACTTTTAGAATTAATTTATGATACATATGAAGCCAATCAAAATAAAGATATTTATATCTATGGTAATTTAATTAATAATGAAATAGTTAAGCAAGAATTAACGGATTTAGAAATAAAATTTGTTAATGATATAAGTAAAATTACCTCTTCAAGTATAGTAATTATTACTAATGAGGGAATAACCAAATCAGATTATGATTATTTAGTAAATAATAATATTAATTTTATTGAAGATAGTTTAGAAAGTTTTAAAAAGATAATAGATATAATTAACGCTAAAAAAAGTGAGCATTATGAAATAGTTTTATTAAATAATTTAGAAGATAAATTAGTAAGTAATTTAAATAGTTGGTTTAATAATGAATGTATAGTTATAGAAGATGAAAGTGACTATGATAAATTAAGTAAAACTAAAAATAAATTTATTATTTCTTTTGATAATACATCTAATAAATATATTATTGCTATTAAAGAAATTTATGAAAATTTAGAAGTTTTAGAATATCTAGTTGATTATTATGATAGAGAAGAGTTAGAAACTGCCAGTCAAGATTTAGCCAAAGAATCAGATGTTTTATTAGTAATTGATACCCAAAATTCTTTAATTAATAAAGTAAGCCATTTATGTGAATGTTATTCTTTAACTTCTTTAGAAGATTTAATTAAATTAATTTTAAAAAGTAAAATAGATATAGATAAAAATAAAAATATTGGTATTACTGCTAGTAGAGATATACCAATGAAAGAAGTAGAGAATTACGAATATTTATTAGAATTTTTACTTTTTTATAAAGAAAAATATCAAGAACTAAAATTAGGCCAAGATAAAATAAATAAAGAGTTAAATTATTCTTCAGATAATAAAATAGTTAGTAAAGTAGTTAATGATTTTCAAGACTTAAACCAAGATGGTAAATATATAAGAGGAGTATTAATTGCTTTAGGAGAATATCTCGCTAATAATAAACAAAATAGATATTTAGAACTAGCCTATGCTTTTGAAATGTTTCAAACTGCTGTTTTAATTCATGATGATATAATAGATAATGCTAAATTAAGAAGAGGAAAAGAAACTATTCCGAGAAGAATTTGTCATGAATATTTAAATTTAAAAAACAATTCTGAATATCAAAAAGATACTTTGAAACTGGCTAATTCTATTGGTATATGTGCTGGTGATTTAGGATTTTATGAAGCCAATATGTTAATAATTAAAAATTATAGTGATTTACCAAGTTTTAAAAATATTTTAGAATTTTATAATGAAATTATTATTAAAACCATTAGAGGAGAAATTATTGATGTTTATTTACCATTTTTAGGAAAATATAATTTTCAAGAAATAAAAGAAAGTGATATTTTAGACATTTATCATTTAAAAACTAGTTGGTATTCTATTATTGGTCCTTTTATGTTAGGTTATATACTAGGTGGTAAAAAAATTGATTCTAAAATAATAAAAGTTTTAAATAATTTAGGATTAGCCTTTCAATTAAAAGATGATATTTTAGGAATTTTTGGGGATGCTAAAACTATTGGTAAATCAAATACTTCAGATATTAGTGAATTTAAACAAACTATTTTATATTCCCATATAATAACAACTGAATATAAAGAAGAATTTTTAAAAATTTATGGTCAAGAGAAAATTACTAAAAAAGATTTAGAAAATATTAGAAATTTACTTATTAAAAGTGGTAGTTTAGATTATGCCAATAATATGTTGCACGATTTATATGATACATCTTATATTGATATTGATGATTTAAAAATTAAAAATGAAGGAAAAAATATCTTGAAAGGTTTATTAATTTATCTTAATATAAGAGATAAATAATTTTAAAGGAGAAATTTTATGAGTAAGAAAAGTAAAAGAAAAAATAAAATAATTTTAGTTATAGTATATATATTTACTTTATTAATTGGTTTGGCTGGAGGTATTTTAATAGGTAAATTTGTTTTAAAGGAAAAAGAAAAAGAATGTCCTTTAGTAGACCCAATGGAAAGAGAATACTTAACAGTAGATAACCAAAAAGTTTATTTAATTAATCTTAATGAATTAGATGTTAATTTAGATAATCAAAAGATGACTTTAAAGGAATTTATTAAAAGTAATAATAATGATTTAGAAAAATCTTTAAATAAGTTAGAAAAATATTTAACTTTAAGAATGACTTTGCGAGATGGAGGTACTAAAATTTACGATTCTAAAAATAGTGATTTATTTAATAGAGATATTACTATAATTAAATGCAATACCACTGATGGTAATAAAGATTATTATTTTGGAACTTCTTATGATACAACAGAGGCCTTTAAAAATGGTGCTTGTGGAAAAAATTTCTTTGATAATCAAGAGTTTACGAGAGTGTATACAATAGAAAAAATTACTAAAGTTAAAGATAATTTATATAAAATAAAAATAACTGATGGAAATAAAGAAATTGAAATTGAAAGAACTTTAAGTGCAGAAAGTAGAAGCATTTTAAAAGAAAATCAAGAGTTTATCTTTTATTTTTATAATAAATATAAAGAATTAATTAAGGAAGATATCGAAGAAATATTTGATAAATGTGAATTAACGGGAGTAGTTCCTAATGAAGTGAATTAGCAATAATTTACTTTTTTCGTGATATTTTTGTGAAATTAGCACTCAAGACTTGCAATTGCTAAAAAACGTGCTATAATTATAGTTGTAAAGGACATAAAAAAGTCTTTTATGGGTATTATAGTTGTATAATATGAAAGGAAGAATGAGAATATGATGATGATACCAAGAAAAAATAGTTTTGATTTATGGGAGGATTTATTTGATGATCCATTTTTTAATAACCACTATGAAACAAAATTAATGAAGACTGATATTAAAGAGGGAAAACATAATTATGATATAATTATCGATTTACCTGGTTATGATAAAGAAGACATCAAAATTGACATTGATAATGGTTATTTAAATGTAACTGCTACAATGAATAAAAAAGATGAAGAAAAAGAAGAAGGCAAATTTGTACGTCGCGAAAGATACTTTGGTGAATGCTCACGTAGTTTCTATGTTGGAGACGAAATAACTGAAGAAGACATTCATGCTTCATTTAAAAATGGTACATTAAAATTAGATATTCCTAAAAAAGAAGAAACTAAAGAAGTTAAATCTAAAAAATATATTGAAATATCTGATTAGTGAAAAGGCAAAAATTAATGCCTTTTTTTAATGAAAAAATTTTTGAAAAAGTCTTGACCGGGGGGGGGTAATATTTTATAATAAAACCA
>CANRCL010000045.1 GCA_947629115.1 uncultured Bacilli bacterium
ATTGGTCTTCATGGCTACAATATCTCGATGAGGAAATATTTTATCTAAGTGAAGTTCCAATGTATCTTCAATAGTTATTATTTTTTCATTTTCTTTCGTATGACTAGCTAGATATTTAACAAGTTCCGTTTTACCTGAACCAGTTTCTCCACTAACCATAATATTACAATGGCCCTCAACACAAGTAAGTAAGAAATTAAGTAAATCTTCTGTAACATATTGTTCACTTAATAACTTTTCTTTATTTAATCTAATTTTAGCAGGCGTTTTTCTTATAACGCAAGAGACTCCATTGGTAGCAATGGAATCATGAATAAAATTAAGACGTAACTCGGCTGATTCAGCATCCAAAAATGGATGAGCCATATTGAAAGTTTTACCCATTACATTAGAACATTGGAAAGCTAATTTTTCAATTAAAGCATTATTTATTTCTGGCCTTTCAACCCGATATACACCTTTATCTAACGTTTTAAGATGGATTTGACCATTATTTCCATAAGAAACATCGGTAACATTATCATCATCAATAAATTCTTTCAAAGGTCCAAAATCAATTTGAGAAAATATAGCATCATTCATAAGTTACCTCCTTTTTATTCTTTACTATTCGTATTCAGTTATATTTGCTCGGAATAAGTCAAGTAATTTTTGACTATCCCATTCTGTATCGCCTTGTGCTTGTGTATAACCAGCACCTTGTGGCATTGGTATCATCTCAATAGAATAACCAGAAATTTTTTCAGATGCTCTTAAAACAGTTTGAAATTCTTTGGTTACTCCGAATAATAAGTTAGCAGATGTACCAGCAGATGAATCATAGAAAACATCTTTATTACTTGAATCTTTTACTGCTAAAACTTTAATGCTTTTTATTAAACGTCCCCATATTACTTTACCTTCTTCATCTTCACCTCTTACATAAATATCAATGTAATCTCCAGGCATTATTGAATCTCCATAAGTTGTTTTACTAGAAACTGGTAAATAATATGGTTGATAACCTTCAGGTAATTCACTTATATCAGAATTAGGTAATTTATCACATACTTGACTCCCAAAGAAGAAACCACCAGCTGGAATGCTTGTACCAATACAAATGTATTTACCATCAAGTTTTGATTTATCTAATACCATATCACTATCTTTAGTTGTACTCCTTGTAATTTCTTTCCAACCAATATTATCAGCTTCAATTCTTTTTCCCATATCAATTTTATCAATCGCATAAGGTACTTGAATCGTTGTAATTGCAGCATTAACTCTTGAATTATAAAAATACCAAAGGATAATAATACCTGCAATTACTGCTAAAATCGTCACTGTATTTTTATTACTAATAAATTTTTTAACAGTTGATACTAAATTTCCCATTTTTATTCCTCCTTAATTACATTTAGATTGATCCCAATTTTTTACATAATTTTTTACTTTTTCTAATATTTGATTTCGTTCAGAAGTTGATAAAGTTACTCCTATTTCTTTTTCCCAATCATTTAAGAATATTTCAGGAAATTTATTAGGATTACAGTAATACTCTTTTTTTAATGACATATTATCACATGTACCACAAAAATAACCTAATGATGTTGGACTTTGAGTATTATTACAACTATAATATTTTCTTTTAGCCCAGCCACCAACCATTGCACTACTAATATCTGGGACTCTTTGACTTTGTAAATATTCTTTAAACTTATTTTCTACTGTTTGTTTTTCACTATCAGAGCAAGAAACATTTTTATTATTCATTTTTTTAACAAAATCAGCTGTTAATGACGACGCAGCTTTTTGAATATCATTTAAATACTCTGGCTTAAAGCCTTCATCACATTTACAACTGCCATCAGATAATCTAGCATCCTTATAACAATTATAATATTTAGAAGACATTTCATTAGAATTCATAAAGAAATATATAGTATTTACTCCTTCTAATTTACATTCTTCTTTAGCTTCTGTTGGAGTAATTGTACTTGTATTATTATTTGAATTATTGTCATTACTTGTATTATTTGAATCGTTGTTAGTATTTGAGCCATTATTACTATTTGTATTACTTGAATTACTACTGCTAGAAACATTGGCATTTTTTCCAATTCCTTGTTCAAGTACAGCATCAACTCTCGAAGATAAATCAAAATCAGTAGAGTCACTAGCAATTATATAAGTATCTGTACTACTAACAATTTCCACACTAGCCTTAGGAGGGGCTTCATAAATAGCAGCAAATGTTACATCATATTCAGAAGTAAGTGATGCTGATTCAGCAAACATTCTTAAGAAATTTTCCATAAATTTTTCTTTGTTAATTCTAAGTTCCCCATATTCACGATAGTATGCATAATCTACTGCAGATACCATTGCTGCTTCATTAATTTGTCTTACATTATAGAAATCTTCGGAGTTATTAGATGTAATATTTTGTATTAAAAGCATTATTACGACTATAAAAATTCCTAAGATTATTAACCAATACCCCCAATATGCTTCTTTCATCTAATAATTCTCCTTTCTATTTCCAAGATGGGCCAACGCCAATATTTTTGTAATTTGAGAAGTAACTTTCAATACCTTCTTCAGTTGTTACATTCCATTTTTTAGCATCATCGCGCATTTCAGCCCAAGTTGTCCAATAACCAGATGTTTGAGTTTTGGATTTTCTAACATTTTTATCTCCCATAATTCTATTTTCAAACCCACTAACTTGATCAGGGAAAGTTTCAATTAAATGATCTATAAATGTACTATAACAATATACATTTTTATATACAACACCATCAGCATCTGTATAATCATAACATTCTAATGAATTATTATAATATCCTTCATCTTCATGTTCATCATTGTATTTTCTAATATCGGTAATCATTTTACTATTAACTTTAAATGTTACTCGTGGTGTATCTCCATTAGTATCATATATTTTTGAACCATCTGATTCAATTTCTGTTGAAGTTTTATATGCTTTTAACTCTAAAGCATTATTAATTTTATCATCATATTGCCAGTTAATTCCAAGATCACGATCATTAGGATTTAAATTATCTGGCGATACTGGACGATAATTTATATTAGAGCCATCATTATATAAACAAGTTGGACACTCTACAGGACAACGATTATTTGGACAACTATCATCTTCTTTATAGCAGCCATCTTCATCACATATTACAGGACAATCTGGACATGGATCACATTCTTTTAAATATTCATCTTGTGTACAAACATCACCATCTTCACAATGCCAATTGCCATCTTCTGATTCATTAGGTTTTTTACAAGAATTACTACATTCTTTATTATATTCATCCTCATCACAAACATCGCCATCTTTGCAATGCCATTTGTTATCATCGGATTCATCAGGAGTCTTACATGAATTTTTATTATCACAGATATTAACGTCATATTCACAAGAATATACTCCACCATCAAAGACAGTTCCATCAAATTCATCACTATATTTCAATGCTGAATCTTGACGACAAGAATCACTTTTCTTTAGTGCTGTTGAAACAACACTGTTGTAATCACCCCAAATACGTCCTAGCTTATCGCTTCTATAATATTCTCCTAAATTTCTAAACATTAACAAGAATGAACCAGCACCAGCTTTAGTTCCTAAACCAACTGGTAAGCCATTTTCTAAAATTGTACCATTATCTAAAACATCTTCTTTATTATCCAAAACAGCAATTTTACCACTTGGAAATATAGAATAGAATTGAGTTGGAGTAATAAACTTAACCGTTTGAGTCATTTCTTTCTTTATATACCAAGCTGTGGAATGCTCTAAATCATATGGTTGACAATCCATTTCTCCAGAACCATAACAAGCCCATACAGTCCAGTGTTCTGTTGGATTATAATCAAGCCATCCTTCATTAGTATAACACGTTTCATAATCTGCACTTACATTACCAGTACAATATAATAATTTTGCATTATCATCAGGAGTTTCTTCAAAATTCATAGTTAAAAATCTAGTACTAGCAATTCCCATATATTGCTTTTGATCATACCAATATTCTAATATTTGATTATCTTTAGATGTTCCACCAAGAGGTTGATATCCTGGCCAATCTACTGGCATAAAACTATCAGGAACTAAAGCCGAAGAAATAGTATAATCAGCCGTTGCCATATGAGAGCAATTATTTAAATGGTAAGTATATGTATACATTCCATAAGTACCAACTTTAGCACCAGCACCAGTACCAGCAATACCGCCAGTATCAGCCATATAGCCACCACCTGCACCAGGTTTATCATCCCCTTGTATTCCATTAAGGAATGTTGGTGCTTCTCCTTTTTCTTCTACCATTATTGTATGCATTCTTGATTTTGCTACATCTTCATCACAAGTTTCTTCTATATCTCTAGTTTCTTTGCCTTCAACGGTATGTGGATTTCCACCAGGTTCATTTAAATCATGGGCTGTATATTTAAAATGAACTGTTACAGAACTTATCGCATATACAGCAGGAACTTCAACTTCTTTTGTTGCTATACAATAACCATCAATAGGATGATAAGCAGTACATTCAGTTGTAACTGAAGCCGGTGTACATACAGTTTTACCTTTTCGAGTATAATCATAATCTTCAGGTTTATCAGCAGCAGCGGATGCTTTATTCCACTCATTATGGGCACTAATTGATGCATTAGCAGTTGCCAATGTTTCGGCTCTATATCTTGTTAATCCGGCTTCCCCAGGATAACTTCCAATTGCACCGCCATCTTGACTACTAGCATAGCAAGTTTTAGTACCTTCTAATTCAGCAGACAAACTAAAATATCTTCCACTTTGAACAATTTGAGTTCCTGGCAAATGTATTGTATAATCTTCTTTGCAATATAATCCACAGTAACGGTCGCCATCTAATTCTGGAGATTTATAAGAATTTCCTGCTATATCTTCAGCACCATCATGAGCAATACAATATTTAATATCTATATCGCCTTTGCCACTAGAACCATTACAACTTTTAGAATTTGCTCCACGATGTCCTTCTTCAATTACTAATTCATTACCATTGGTATCACATTGATTACATTGAAGATTTTTTAAACTTACATCACATTGTCCACCACCAGAAACACCAGAATTAGTACAGAAAGATAATACAGAATTTACTCTAACACTTGAAACATTTACATTGTTATTAGAAACAACATAAAATGTTTGGGTTGTACCTTTATTAGTTGCTTTTACTTGATAAATATCATGAGGTATTATTTTAGGATCACTATAATTTAAAGTAAACCAATACGCAAAATCCGCACAGTCTTTTACTGTACCGGTAAATTCTATTCTAAATTTAACTTGTCCATTTAAATAATTATCAGCATTAGGAACTAAAGTATTATTTTCTTCTGGTAAAGCCAATATATTTGTATTTTTTAAATTTGCTTCAGAAACTTCTAAATCATTAATAAAGAATTTATAAGTTACACCTTTTTCTTTACAACTAGGACAATTAAAATTATTTATTGTTATTTTTCCTTCATCTTTTGTAAAATAACTTATATCTAATGTATATGTTTCCTTTTGTAAATATTTTTTTCTACCATCTTCATATGTTTCTAAAATTTCTCTAGTTTTTTGAGGATTATCATATTTAATGCTAGTATCAATATCTGGATTATATTCATTTGCAGCATTTAAACCAGCAACGATTAAATCTCTAACTAAATTTAAATCAAATCCGCTTAAATTTGCTCCAGTATCATTAGCATATTTTGCACTCATCAAATAGCCTTCTGGCAATTTCTTTCTTAAATCATTTAATGCTTTTTTTATTTCAGACATATCAAAGAAATAATTGGCTGCTTCTTTATAACCAACATATTCTTCAGAAGTATTAGCGCCATTATTATTAAAGTTTTTCCAAAACATTTCATAAATTCTAACAGCCAAGACACGATTGCTATCATTTATACCTTTGTTATTTAATGTAGAAGTTTTTAAAATATAAGTAAGCCCCATATCATGTCTTTTTTGATTATCACTATCACTAGTAACATCTAAAACGACTCTTTTACAATTAAATTCAGTATATTGACCAGCAACTTTACCAGCAGGCCATCCTGGGTTCATACAATATGATTTATATGAACCATAATCACTATTAAACGTATATACCGCTGTAGGAAAACCATTAACAGATGAACCTAATTCATTAAAAAATGTACTATCATCAGCAGTAAATACCATATCACAACTACTATCAGCTTTTGCAATATTTAAACCTAATAGCATTACAAATATAAATAAACTTATTTTTTTTACTAATCTCATAATCCAAACTCCCTTTGCTTTTTAGTTTTGCGATAATAAATATATCCACCAGTGCCACCTGCAATAGCAACTCCACCAATGATATACCATTTATAATCGTCTAAAAATTTTAATACTTTATCCATAAAAGTTAATTCTTCTTTAACTTCTTCTCCTTTTTCATTAATTTTACCACTTATATAACTATCAACTTTGTCTAAAAATCCCTCGTTATTAATATCTGTAAACGTAACATATTTTTGACATAAATAAAAGTCTTTCATATTTTCATCATTACAAACATCCATTTCTGAATAATCATTATATCTAGGTGTTTGTTTATGAAGAGTTGTCAATTTAGTACCATAACAATTTGTTTTTTCACTAGCATAAACAGAAAAAGTAAAATTAGCAACTGTTGATATGTTATCCCAAACAAAACTTACTTCACCATCTTTTGTATCTTTATGAGAAAAAGTTATCGTTTCCATTCCTTGGTCATTACTGACAACCACATAAACTTCATCAGTAATATTTAAAATATTTATCTTTATTTTTTCAACTGTAGATGTCATTTCAACAAATTTAACTTCTTCAGTTATAACTTCATAATCAATTTTTACATTGTTTGCAATTTTATTTAATTCAACTTTATCAGAATTTGAGCACTCTGCAGCATAAACATTACCCATAAATAAAAAACTGGTTACGAATACCCCTAATAATCTTTTCAACAATAGCACCCGCTTTCCTAAACACAATTTTACCATAATGTTAACTTATTATCAAGATAGATTGAATAGTTTTTTAAGTTATGTTATATTAAAAATAGGTGAATTTTAAATGACAATTCAAAAGAAAATTAAAGATATATTTAAACAATTTTTAATCATTTTACTTTATATTTTTATGATTACCGGCTTACAAATACTTTTTTATAATTCTATCACTAGTTCTAATCAAGTAATCATGAATTTATCCAACATTTTAATTTATTTAATTGTTTTAACAGTATTTTTAATTATCTTTCGTAAAAATATTATTCCTGATTTTGATGATTTTAAAAAGAACGGTCAAAAATATCTAAATGATAAAGTATATCTATATTTAATTGGCCTTGTTATTATGTTAGTAAGTAATCTTATCATAAGTAAATTTATAGGACTTCCTCAAAATGAAGAAGCCAACCGAGAATTATTAAAAAGTTTACCTATTTATTCCATCTTAAGCACTGTTATTTTTGCTCCAATTATTGAAGAAGCAATGACCCGAATTATTTTAAAAGATACTTTTAAACATTCTATTATTTATATCTTTTTATCGGGATTTATCTTTGGTTTATTACACGTTATTTTTAGTGATAATATTTGGGAATTATTTTATATTATTTCTTATGGGTCTTTAGGATTTGCCTTTGCCAAAATGTATTATGATACCAATAACATTTGGTGTAGCATTTTCTTTCATTCAATGCATAATTTTATTTCTGTGATGTTATTATTGATAGGAGTAGTTTAATTTATGAGAAAATATTTAATTTTGTTGATAATCTTATTATTTTGTATTTTTTTATATGGCCATTATGTAGAAGTTAATAACTTTAAAGTAAAAGAATACACTATAAATAATGATAAAGTGCCCCAATCTTTTGAAGACTTAAAAATTGTTCAAATATCTGATATTTTATATGAAAAGGGATATAATTTAGAGAGAATATTAGATGAAGTTAATAATTTAAAAGCCGATATAATTGTTTATAGCGGAGATTTATTTAAAAAAAATTATTCTTATAATGAAGAAGACTATAATACTTTGAAAGATTTTTTTAAAAAGTTAAATGCCTCTTTATATAAATATGCTGTTATTGGAGACAATGATATGGCTTATTTAGATAAGTATAAAGATATTTTATATGATGCTAATTTTAAATTACTTGATGATAGTAATATGTTATTATTTTATAAAGACCCTACTCCAATTAATATAGTTGGGATAACTAATCCAGAAAAAATAGAAGATTTATTAACGGCTGATGTGGAATATAATTATACTTTAGTAATTACTCATAAACCTGATAATATTATTTCATTAAGTAATTATGATGTAGATACAATTTTAAGCGGCCATTCTCTAGGTGGTATAATTAATGTCCCTTTCTATGGCGGAATAATAAAAAAAGAGGGAGCCCAAACTTATATATATAACACTTATAAATTAAATAATACCGAAATATTTATTTCCAATGGTTTAGGCTATGAAAAATTTAATTTTCGTTTGTTTAATACACCATCTATAAATGTTTATCGATTTAATACCCAAAAAGAACATAAGCAAATAAAATAAACTAACATTTATTTTCATTTGCACTGTAAGCCTCACGACTTATTTTTACTGTTTCATAGGATTTTACTCCTCAACAGGCCATATTTCCGACAGTCGCTGCCGTACTTATTTTTTTATTATTTATT
>CANRCL010000046.1 GCA_947629115.1 uncultured Bacilli bacterium
TTTTAACCAATATTGGTCAGATAAAGATAAACCAAAGGCTTTATCTAAAAGTTCATAGGGAGCAGATATATTAAGACGATGAAGAAGTAAATCTAATTTATCACGCCAAGAAGGAATTCCTCTTCCTTTAAACCATTCACTTAAATTAATACGGAAATTTTCATTATTAACATCATTGTTTGTATATAAAATATAGGGAGCATAATTAATATCATAAACTTTATATACTTTTGTAAAAGCCCCGATGGCTTTATCATATTCGGCTTCTAAAACAGGAATGTTTTTATTCATTAAAATAACTTTCATTAACTCATCTCCCATAGTTTTTGGTTAATTAAATTATATCATAATAACCCTTTATAGACCAAAGTATTTATAGTTTGGCAAATTAAAAGGAAGTTTTATTCACCTTCCTTGACACTTTTTTCTTCATTTTTTTCTTGCTTTTTGTTAGTTGATAAAAATGTAACTCGTTCAGCAATTACATCTGTAATATAATGAATTTTTTTATTTTCATCTTCATATTTACTAGTTTGTAATCGGCCTTTTACCCCAATAACATCACCTACTCGGCAGTATTCGGTAGTAGTTGAAGCAACACTATTCCACAATATACAACGGATAAAATCTGTTTCATAAATGCCATCAGAATTTTTAAAGTTTCGATTTACCGCTAAAATAACTGTGGTTACTTTTTTATCGCCTTCAACTTGGATAATTTCTGGGTCTTGAGTTAATCTGCCAACTAAAATAACATTATTCAACATAAAACCTCCTTTCGAAAAAAAGATTATCATAATTTTAGTATTTTACCTAATGGTGAAAGAATGAGAAAATGGTTTTAATTTAGTACTAATTTTTAATAAATTTAACCATAAAAAAATTACCAATTTATAACTTTTGGTAATTTTAATCTTTTATTAATCTATTAAGTTCAACAGCATATTCCATTGGTAATTCTTTTTTAAAATCCGCAATAAATCCCATTACTAATAATTCTTTGGCTTTATCCATTGATAAACCTTTGCTCATTAAATAATGTAATTTTTCTTCACTTACTTTAGAAATAGTGGCTTCGTGTTCTAAATTACTACTATCATTTTCAATAATATTAGTTGGATAAGTATTACTACTAGAAAGATTATCTAATATTAAAGTATCACATTTAACCTTGGCTTCACTATTTAAAGCATTTTTTGTAATTTTAACTAATCCTCTATAATTACTAATTCCTGTATTTTCAGCAATACTTTTACTAACAATATTACTTTTTGTATTTTTACCTAAATGAATCATTTTGGCACCAGCATCCAAAGATTGACCTTTTTTAGCATAAGCAATTGATAAACTATTACCTCTTGAATTATCGCCTTTTAAAATACAACTAGGATATTTCATCGTCACACAACTACCTATATTACCATCAATCCATTCCATTCGGCCATCTTCTTCAACGATTGCTCTTTTAGTAACTAAATTATATACATCAGTTGACCAATTTTGAATGGTTGAATATCTACAACTAGCATGTTTACCCACATATATTTCAACTACCCCAGCATGAAGAGATGAAGTACTATAACTAGTGGCTGTACATCCCTCAATATATTCTAAACTACTATAATCATCAACTATAATTATCGTTCTTTCAAATTGTCCTAAAGATTCACTATTTATTCGAAAATAACTTTGTAATGGTCTATCTAATTTAGTATGTGGTGGAATATATATAAAAGAACCTCCACTCCATAAAGCCCCATTTAAAGCCGTATATTTATTTTCATCATATTTAACTAAATTATTAAAATATTTATAAAAAAGGTCCGGATATTTTTTTAAGGCTTCATCAGTACTTAAAAAAATTATTTCTTTATCAGTTTTATTTTTATGATAAACAACTTCACTTTCATATTGATTAGAAACACCATCTAAATATTTTTCTTCCGCATCAATAACTCCTAAAGTTTGAAAAGTATTTTTTACTTCCGTTTTAACATTTTCCCATTTATCAGTTGCTTTATCTATATCACTTTTATAATAATTTATTTTATCAAAATCAATATTAATTTTAGGCCCAAATTGCGGATTTTCTAATTCTTTAAAAGTTTTATAGGCTTGAAGACGAAAAGATAACATTTTTTTATCTTCACCTTTTTTATTGGAAAGCCAAGTAATAAATTCCTTATCTAGTGCTTTTTTCATCCACTCATCCCCAACTAAAATAATACACTAAAATAAATCCAAAAACAATTGTATTTTTACATTTACTTTGTTAAAATTATTATAATAGGTGGTATAGATGAGTAATGAAGATTTTCTAAAAACAAATCTTAATAAATATGAATCTTTACATTTCTTTAGTATTCAAAATGGAATATTAACTTTTAACAATGGTCAAATGATATATTCTCTTCCAATTTCCCATCTTAATTTAGAAAGTCTTGATAAATTTTATCCTGGTATATTTTTATTAAATCCTAATGATATATTTAATTTACTTTATATGTTTGAATTATTTTATAAACCAGTTCTTTCGGAAAATGACTATCAAGCAATAAATCAATATGTTGAAAATTATTTAAAAATTCATGAGTTATATACTGATGGTAATCAAAATTATGAATTTATTACGGCTAAATTAAGTATTCCTATCGATTTAAGTTATAGTGATAATTTAGTTAATCTTCCAGTAAGCACTACTATTCACAATGCCATTAATAGTTATAATGAAAATATAGAAAGTGGCAAAAGTAATGGTTTAAAATTAGTCAGAAATCTCCCAGGAGTTTCAGGTAATGAAATTAATGATAATTTTATAATTACTAATAAACCTAATCCAATTGATGAATATATAAATTATGCTAAAACTGGTTTCATTGCTTTTCTTTTAATAGTAGGAACCGTTATCGCTACTTGTCTTTATATTATCTTTGCTATTTATAAATAATAAAAAATAGTCGCTTGACTATTTTATTTTGTTTCAACAATAAGTTTAATAGCGGTTTTTTGCTCTCCATTAATTGTAATATCATTAAAAGCCGGAATTACTACTAAATTATCTCCCGTTGGAGCAACAAAACCTCGACATATGGCAATGGCTTTAATTGCTTGATTTAAAGAACCAGCCCCAATTGTTTGCAGTTCAACACTACCTTTTTCCCGATAAATATTTGCTATTGCTCCAGCCACTTTACTAGGATTAGATTTACTAGATACTTTTAAAATTTCCATAATATATTCCTTTCTTATACAATTTAAATATATGAAAGATAAAGATAAAAATTCCTAGATTATCTAAACTCGGGAGAAATAACTTTTTCGTACATATTTTGAATAAAATTTCTATTAAAATTATATTGATAACGATAATGCGTTGTTTCATATTCTTTAGTATAATTAGATAAAGGTATTAATTCAAAATTACGCATATTTTTATCATAATAATTAATTATTGGTTCAGTTTTAACATCACTAATATTAATACCATTATCTTTAGTTATCTTTAAAGTTGATAGTAAACCAACTTGATAAGCATTATCAAAATCTTCTCCGGCTCGACTAACATCATCATCCGCAGACACAAAATTTCCCATCGAATAATAAACTAGCGTTTTATGTTCATTATTTAACCATTCAATCGGCTCAATAGAATGAGAATGTGACCCCATAATAATATCTACTCCTAGAGAATTTAATAAATTAGCCATGTTTTTTTGCTCATTATTAGGAGTATGAGTAAATTCAATACCCCAATGCATAATAACGATTAAAACATCTACTTTATCTC
Source organism: uncultured Bacilli bacterium (assembly GCA_947629115.1). The sequence goes on from CANRCL010000046.1 coordinate 3,788, forward strand.
GTAAATCTTTTACTTCATTCGTTATTTTATCTTTATAAAATGTAGTCATTGTTTTACTATCTGGGTCATTAAAAAGACCTACATATTTTCTTAAATCGCTATTTATTTTTTGATTAGTTCCATAAGTATAAGCCAAAAAGCCAAATTTAATGCCATTAATTTCTAAAATATTAGGTTTTGTTAATTCTTCATCTTCACTATTAGTTAAATGCGTACCAACAGTCATAATATCAGTATTGTTTTTAAAATAGTTTATAGTTGAATTAATTCCGGCTTCTCCTCTATCAAAAGTATGGTTATTCGCTGTACTTAAAACTTGCATATCTAAAGTATTAACTAAATCACCAATATATTGAGGAGCACAAAAGTTAAAACCTGTACCACTTACTTCTAAATCATCATTACCTATTACTACTTCCATATTTCCAATTGATAAATCATCATCTAAAAAATACTGTTTAACATTTTTAAAATAATTATTTTTGTCATCTCCGGCTGTAATACTATCATAAAAAGGTTGTTCAAAGAGAAAATCACCAACCAAAGTTAATTTAACTTCTGATTTTTTTGCGGGTATTTTTTCATCTACTACATCTTTATTAGATTCAGAAGGTATTTCTTTTTCACTTAAATCTCGATTATCAACTAAATAAAAGCAAACCAAAACAATTCCTACTATAAAAAGGAAACTAATTAAATAATTAAATTTTTTCTTTAATTTTCTTTTACGCATTGTCTACTTTTTCTTACCATTAATATAAGCCACAAGTGGGTCCATTAAATCTAAAATTCCATTTATAAGGAAGAAAAAACCAATAACTAATATTTGAACTTCATTTTCACAAAATAAATTAATCGTTGTTAAAATTCCTGCTAAAATAAATAAGATTAAGTTAACTAAATTTAATTCCCATAATTTATTTTTATGGTCATGATAATAATCGCTTTCTTTTAATTTAGTTAAACTCATTAAAATAACCCAAATAAATAGAACAAGGGCTAAATTCCAAGGTTTGTCATTAATATCAATAAATAATAAAATTATTAAGATTACTAAACTAGAAATGGCTGTACTAAAACCGGAATACTCTTTAGATTGTAAAATTAAAAAGTTTTTTACTAAATGGATTATGCCATATAAAGAAATAATGGCTATAAAAATATGCTTAATATTAATAACAGTAAACAAAGGTAGTACCATAACAATTCCCGCAATAAGAATTAAAACCCAAGCCGTAATAAATTCTACTAAAGTTCTTCGATCCAATTTAATCACATCCTAATTAAATTATAAAATAGTTATCTATTTTTTTCAATCAGTTTTAACATTACCATATCTACGGTCACGATTTTGATAATACTGAATCGCTTCATCTAAATCTTTTTCTAAAAAGTCTGGAAAATAAGTATCAACAAAATATAACTCGGCATAAAAGGCTTGATATAGCATAAAATTACTTAAACGATGTTCCCTACCAGTTCTAATTAGTAAATCAATTGGTGGCAAATCTTGATATAAATAATGATAAAAATTATCTCGATTTAAATCTTTGGCAGTTATTACACCATTTTTAATATCTTCAGCCACTTTCAAAGAAGCATCAACAATTTCTTCTTGTCCACCATAATTTAAACAAATATTTAAAGTACAATTTTGATTATTTTTAGTTTTTTCTTGAATATTATCCATTTCTTTTAAAACTTCATCTTTTAAAGGTTTCTTTCTGCCACTAAAAATAACTCTAATATCATCTTTACATAGAGTTCCTAATTTGGTTTTAAAATAATAAATTAATAAGTTCATTAAATAGTCAACTTCTTCTTGACTTCTTTTAAAATTATCCGTTGAAAAAGCATAAACAGATAACACCTTAATTCCTAAATTTTTAGCATGCAATGCCAAACGTTCTAAAGTTTTGCCACCTTCTTTATGTCCTTCACTTCTTTTCATTCCTCTTTCTTTAGCCCAGCGACCATTTCCGTCCATTATTATTGCTACGTGATTAGGAACTTCATTCATATATAACACCAAAACTTTCTTTTCTATATATTAACATATAAAGTAATTTTTAGTAACGTATTAAGTTAAAAATAAATAAAAAGTAAACACCAGTTGCATATTTTGCTCCAAAAAATAAGCATTCAAAAATAGAAACTAGTAAGTCTGAAGCACATACAATCTTTCCTTCTTTGCTTTTTGGTTTATATTTTTTAATATCATCCTTTTTTAAAGAAAAAGTGTTTTTTACTAACATATAATGATACATATGAGTTTCAATTGCTTCTTGTTCTGTTTCAGATAAATTAAAATATTTCTTTGCATTTTGAGCACTTACTTTAGGATGATTGATATATGATGCATCTGGATTAGATTTATGATTGCCCAAGAAAAAGTCATGTAATAAACCCGCTCTTGTAACTGTTTTAGTATTGCCTTTAAATAATTTAGCCATAATAAAACTAAGATGTGCTACTCTTTTGCAATGGTCATAACGATTAGTACCATGATGGACCTCATTTTTTAGCACTTCAAAATGTTCTTCATTTAATATATTTTCGCTTAATTCCCTATATTCTTTATTTAATTTCATTAAAATTCCTCTTAATCAAACTTATCGCTTTATACGACTTTCTAATTATAACACATATTTTAAAAAATAACAGCCCTAATTTTATTTAAAACTTTCTCTATTTATATAATATGCAAGTAATAATTTTTTTGTAATTGCTTTTGTCTAGCCTTTTTAATGGGAATTACTCTTTTTGATTATTAAATTCGAATAGACAATATTTGACACTTTAAATAAAATCTTTAATCATATTTCAAAAAGTATCTATTTTCAGTAGTTTCTTCTATTTTAAATCCTGATTTTTGATATAAATTTATAACAGGAATATTTTCTTTAAAATTATATCAAATAAGAAGTTGTTGTATTTTATTATTTAAATGGCAACGTAAAAACGACTTTTTTACAAGTCGTCTTGTTATACTCGAAAAATACGAGTTATCTACCATCTGGTGCTGAATGACTGAATTGAACAGTCCTCTGATGCTTACCATGCATCTGTTCTACCACTAAACTAAATCAGCAGTTCCATTAATATTATAGCATAACCCATAATATATGAAAACTGCTAATTTATTATTTATTCTTCAACTAAATCTAGATAAATTTGACAAGTTTGTTTTTCCATTAGACCTTCTACATTAATATAACCATCTTTATATGTTGGAACTGCTTCAGTTTTAACGCCAGCATCTGTATAACAAGCACTAACAAATTTACTATTTTCTGATATTTTATAAGTTTTAGAATTTGGAATAGTTAAAGATTCTTTATAAACTTCACTACCTTTTGCAGATTGTAAGTAAACTTTTACAATTGCATCAGCATCACCTACACTATTGAAATAAGCATAACATACATTTTTCGTTCTTGTAGCAATTGTAAATTTACCTGATGCAGCATCGTAAGTTAAACTTTCTACTGGTTTATCACAAACATAATCGTCACTATAAATATAACCATATGCCGGTACATCTTCTACAATACTATACTTTTTCTCAACATTATTTTTATCTGTATGAGTTTCTGTACCATTTTTATCTTCTTTCATAATGAATACTTTAATATCGGCTTCTGTTTCTTTTCTAAATTTAAATTTACAAGTGACTTTTTCATTACTAGTTAATGAGAACGCTTTTTCAACATCATCTTCTAAACCATTAAATGTATAATGACAACTAGCATCACCACTATAACCTGGATCCGCTGTATTACTACAAGGAATTGAACATTCGGTTAATTCATCATCAAATATATATCCAATTTCCGGAATTCTATAGACTCTGCCAAAATCTCCTTGATCATTTTCTTTATATATAAGGATATTAATATCACCAGTACCTGAGTCAAAATCTCCGACTAAACCAGATAATAAACCAAACGTATCTCTATCATGATAATAAGCATACGTCGATTTTATTCCTAGAATCAATACTAGAGTAATAATTGTAATCAAACTGAATAAACAAATTTTCTTCTTTCTAAAAGATTGCTTTTTTTCAACACTAGTCATACTAACTACCTCTTTCAACCAGATATAAGGTTAACACATTAAGATGTTAACAGTTGTTAACTATAGTAAACCTTACTATCTAATTGCATTATAATTTACATTATTAAGGTTGTAAATATTTCATAAACATTTTTAATGCTGGTTTACGCATTTTTTACAACGTTTAGTAAACTTTTTTGTCATATATTTAATTAAGGGGGGATATTTTTGCAAAAATTACCAAATGTTCCTCCTCAATTATTTACTTTGAGTGCTGTAGTTGTTGGCTTTTTATTAGTTGATGATGCAACCCCAAATGAACAAAATGCTTTAGGAAACTGGTTAATGCTTGTTTCCCAATATCTTTGTACTAATGCTGCTTACGGACAATTACTACAAAGTAAAACTCAAACTCCAGGTTCTTTTAGAGAAAATAATCAAACATCTAATAGTAACCCAACTAATGAAGAAACAATGAATATGCTTATTAAAATGGTTAATGCTCTAAATCAAGAAATTGACGAAATAAAAAAGAATTTATAAATTCAATTACAATATTTTATAGCAAAGAAAAAACTAGGTTTCCCTAGTTCATATTCTTAATGGTGCCCAAGGCCGGACTTGAACCGGCACGAGGGTTAAATCTCGCAGGATTTTAAGTCCTGTGCGTCTACCTATTCCGCCACTTGGGCACTTAATAGTCTTAATTGCTTAAGACAATTATGATTATATCGTGTTTTTTTAATAATTTCAATACTTTTTTGCAATATTTTTAGGTTAATTTGGTTGACATTACATTTTCTCCTATGTTATAATCAATTTGTCCTTTGAAATGGAGGAATACCCAAGTCTGGTTGAAGGGACCGGTCTTGAAAACCGGA
>CANRCL010000047.1 GCA_947629115.1 uncultured Bacilli bacterium
ACTGGGTCTGCTCCATTAAGCGTTTTATCTTTCCATACTTCACTTAATAAACCAGATTTTTCATATAACTCATCTATTGCATCTTGAACATTATCATATTTACCACCACTATTTGTTTTATCATAAGATACATCTTTACTTTTTATTATTGTTGTGGCTGCATATACTCCACTTGCTGATAATATTATTCCACAAAATAATCCTAATATAAATTTATAATTATTCTTAATCATAAGTTAATCATCTACCTTATGGCTTTATTATAAAATATTACCCCCCCCGTCAAGACTTTTTCAAAAAACTTTTTTTACAAGTAAAAAAAGTTAGCAAACTAATTACCAACTTTTTCATCTATATACTCACCATCTAAACTAAAACTTTTAGCATCAGTGATTTTAACTTTAACAATTTGACCTATAATATCTTGTGGCCCTACTACATTGACTAATTTCATTGTATCAGTATAACCATATACTTTATTTTTATCTTTTTCACTAATTCCTAATATTAAAACTTCAACTTCTTTATTTAATAATTTTTGATTATTTTTATTAGAATAATAATTAACTAAAGTATTTAATTCTTGTAATCTTTCTTCTTTTTCTTTTAAAGGAATTTTATCTTCCATTCTAGCTGCTGGAGTTCCTTCTCTTGGTGAAAAAATAAAAGTATAAGCCCCATCATATTCACAAGTTTTAACAACATCTAAAGTTTCTTCAAAATCTTCTCTTGTTTCATTAGGAAATCCCACAATAATATCAGTTGTAATAGCAACCCCAGGAATTCTTTCTTTCATTTTTTTAAATAAGGCTAAATATTCTTCTTTAGTATAACGACGATTCATTTTCTTTAAGATATTGTCACTACCTGATTGTAAAGGTAAATGAATATAAGGCATTATGTTATCATATTTGGCTATTACATCAATCATTTCATCAGTAAAATTCCAAGGATGAGATGTCACAAACCTTATTCTTTCGATACCTGTTTTTGCCACACATTCTAATAAATTACTAAAAGTTTCGCCAATATCTTTACCATAAGCATTAACATTTTGTCCAAGCAAAGTAACTTCTTTATAGCCTTGCTTTTTTAATTCTTTAACTTCTTCAATAATACTTTCTAATTTTCTACTTCGCTCACGACCTCTAGTATAAGGAACTATACAATAGGTACAGAATTTATCACAACCATACATAATATTAACCCAAGCAGTTATTTTAGAATCTCTTTCATATTTGATACCTTCGATTACTTCATCACTATTAGAATAAACTTCAATTTGTTGTTTAGAAAATTCTGCAATTAACATTTTAGGTAAATCATATAAATTATGAGTTCCAATAACAATATCTATATAAGGATGATTTTTCATAATATCTTCGATAACATCAGGTTGTTCAGCCATACAGCCACATAGAACTATTTTAAAATCATCACGATTTTTCTTCAAATATTTACATTTACCTAAAAAACCAATAACTTTATCTCGAGCATTTTCCCGAATTGCACAAGTATTTAAAACTACAACATTAGCCTCTTCTAAATTTTCTGTACTAATTAATCCTAAAGTTTCTAAATAATTTCTTATGGCTTCACTATCGTGAACATTCATTTGACAACCATAGGTTCTTAAAAAATATTTTTTATTTTTAAACATTGAATGATAATTTTCTTCTAAATTAATATATTTATTTTCTTTACTAGTTCGCATTTTAGCAACATCTAAATCTGGTAAATGCATATAACCACTTCCTACCTAGGTATTTTAACATACATAACAAGATAATGAAAGCGGATTTTATGGTCTTGGGTAAGTTTGGGTTATGTAGGTAGAAATTTAAATTAGATAGATAGGTAAATAAAGCAACAATAGTATTAATAATCAACCAAAACCCGCTTTCAAGAAAGATATTAGAACATTTTATAAGCAATTACAATAACTTCGACAAATGATGGCAAAACTTGTCAAATTTCGACATACTTTCGACAAAGAAAAGATAAAAAAAGCAGTTAAATTTATTATTAACCACTTTTTAATTATAAATAATTATTTATTAAATCTAAAAGTCATCATTCATTAAGAAATCAAAAATATTAATATGTTTAATGCCGTTTTGAGAATAATCCTCTTTATTAGTTGAAATAATATATTTAGGATAATTATCATCTATATTATTAAAAGCACTAAATTCCCTATTCCTAGTTTCTTCATTAGATAAATCATAACATGCTTGAATATATTTAATATTTTTATTTTTTGAAGCAATAAAATCTATTTCGCCATCTTGAGTTTTTCCTATATATACTTCATAGCCTTTTTTTATTAATTCATTATATATTATATTTTCAAAGGCTTGAGAATAATTAATTTCTTTATTATTAGTTTTAATTTTTTTTACTCCTAAATCTGTTGCATAAAATTTATTTAAAGATTTTAAAACTGCTTTACCTTTAATATCATATCTATATACTCTATTAATTATAAATGTTGAACAAAGTGCTTCCAAATATTTATAAAGTGTATCATTAGCAATTTTATTGCCATTTTTTTCTAGATAATTCAAAATGTTGGTGGCTGAAAATTCTCTTGTTTCTGTTTCTAAAATATATTGAAGAATTTTATTAAATGAAGTAATATCGGTTATTCCCAATCTATCTACAACATCTTTAAGTAGTATTGAATCATAAACATCCCTAATATAATTTTCTTTAGAATCATTATTAGAAAAAATAAATCTTTGAGGTAAAGTTCCCCATTCAAATATATCTAATAATAAATCAAAATATTTTTCTTTTTTAGTATTTGTAAGTTCTACAACCTCTTTAAATGATAAAGGATTAATTCTAAAACTTACATATCTTCCAGATAAATCAGTAGATAATTCTAAAAATGTCATTTTACTATTGGAACCAGTAATAAAAATGCTAAATTGCTCAGTTATTCGTATAGAATTAACTGCTTTTTCAAATTCTAAAACTTTTTGAACTTCATCTAAAAATACATAGTAGGTCTTCTTATCTTTCACTAAACTTTTAATATAATTATTTAACTCTAAAGCATTTGTTATATTAGCATAATCTAGAGATTCAAAATTAATATATATAATATGACTATCATCTACTCCATCTGATTTAATTTCTTCAATTATTTGTTGCAATATTACAGATTTACCGCTTCTTCTTAAACCACATAAAACTTTAATTAACGAATTGACATGATAAAAATCTTTGATTTTATTTAAATAATAATCTCTCTTTAACATAAAAAACACCTCTTATTTATATTATATAATAATTTTTTTAAAACATAAAGTTTTTTTGATGAAATGGAAAAACTTTTTTAATTTTAATTTTTTTTGGTTGAATTGGAAAAACTTTTTTATACAAACTTAATATAAAAAGAAGTTAAATTAATCATTCAACTTCTTTTCGATTTTCTCTTTTCCACCCATATATGGTTGTAAAACTTTAGGAATTAATATACTACCATCTTTTTGATAATTATTTTCTAAAAGTGCTATTAACATTCTAGGTGGGGCAATAACTGTATTATTTAAAGTATGAGCATATTCTTTTGTACCATCTTCTTTTTTATAACGTATTTGTAAACGTCTGGCTTGAGCACTAGTAAGATTAGAACAAGAACAAACTTCAAAATATTTTTGTTGTCTTGGACTCCAGGCTTCAATATCACAAGAACGATATTTTAAGTCAGCAAGGTCACCACTACAACAAACTAGTTTACGAACGGGAATATCTAGACTTCTAAATAATTCTACTGAATAATTCCACATTTTATCATACCATTTATCACTATCTTCTGGTTTACAAATAACAATCATTTCTTGTTTTTCAAATTGATGAATTCGATATATACCTCTTTCTTCTATCCCATGGGCTCCAACTTCTTTACGAAAGCAAGGAGAATATGAAGTCATAGTTATCGGAAGTTCACTTTCTTTCAATAATTGGTCTTTAAATTTAGCAATCATTGAATGTTCACTTGTACCAATTAAATATAAATCTTCTCCTTCAATTTTATACATCATATTTTCTTTTTCTTGAAAAGACATTACTCCATCAACAGCATCACTACGAATCATATAAGGTGGAATACAATAAATGAAACCTTTATCAATCATAAAATCTCTAGCATAGGCTAAAACAGCACTATGAAGACGAGCAATATCACCCATTAAATAATAAAAACCATTACCACTTACTCTTCCGGCTGCTTCTTTATCTAAACCATTAAAACTTTCCATTATTTCAGCATGATAAGGAATTTCATAATCATAACTTTTAGGTTCACCAAATCTTTGTTCTTCAACATTTTGAGTATCATTTTCTCCAATTGGTACATCATCAGCAATAATATTTGGAATAATCATCATTCTTTTTTTAATTTCTAATGATAATTTTTCTTCTTCACTTTCTAAATCCGGAATTTCCTTATTAATTTTAGCCACTTCTTCTTTAATTTTATTGGCTTCATCTATTTTTTTATCTCGCATTAATGCCCCAATTTCACTACTTAAACTATTTCTTTGGTTTCTTAATTCATCGGCTTTAGTTTTACATTCCCGATATTTAATATCTAAATCATATACCTCATCTACTAAAGGTAATTTTTCATCTTGGAATTTCTTTTTTATATTTTCCTTAACTAAATCCCTATTCTCTCTAATTAATTTAATATCAATCATTTTAATCCTTCTTTCTAAATAAAAACCGCATCATTACTACAAGGAGCAATTTTGCGGTACCATCCTATTTTTAACTTAATTTGAGATAACGGCTTACACCGGCATTTATTAATGCTTTCAGAAAGGAGATTCATTATAAATATTTATTAGTTTGCACCAGCCACTAACTCTCTTCTAAAATAATTTATAATTACTTATCTTTCGTCATCAATTTACTTAATTAATATACCAAATTTTTAGGTTTTTGACAATAACTTTTACTTTTTTAAATAATCTTTTATTAAATTTTGAGCATTATTAACTGATTCTAAATTAGGATTCATTACATACAATTTAGTATTTTTATAAGAATATGTATAATCATAAGCATCACTACCTTTTAATATATTACTTTCAACTTTGAAATCTCTTGGACTAGTAATTTCTTTTCTAATAAACCCTAACATAGCATTTTTAGGCATATTAGTTACAAAAGCATCTTCTAAAGATTTAAGTAATTTATTATAATTTTTAATAGTTTCTTTACCCATTGCTTTATGCATTAAGGCCTCTAAAACTAATACTTGATGTTTACCTCGACCAATATCACCCTCATTTAAATTCTTTCTTTCTCTAACAAAAGATAAAGCATCTTTGCCACTTAAAGTAATATTGCCCTTATTAAAAGTAATATTATCAACAGTAGTAAATGTTTGGTCATTATAAACAGTAATACCTCCTAAAATATCAACTATTTTAATTACCGATGTAAAATTAACTTTAACATAATAATTGACTTTAGTATCTAATAAATGTTCCATAGCATAAATACTAGAATCTACTCCATAAATACCCGCATGAGTAAGTTTATCTTTATAAGTACTATTATTGATATTGACATAATAATCTCTTGGTACCCAGGTCATTAAAATCTTTTCAGATACAGGATTAACAGTCACTAAAATATTTACATCACTTCTCGAAGTAGCATTTATTTTTCCATATGTATCAATACCACTTATATAAATATTAAATGGTTCTTTATTAATATTAACGGCTTCTTTTAAACTAGTAATATCATTTTTTATTTCTAACTCATAAATACTTTTTAACTTATTATAATTGTCTTGATGATTTTCTTTAATTAAAGCAAGTTCACTATTTTCTAAAATAATGGCCTCTACTTCATTATTAATTAAAGCATTAGTTAAAACATCACTACTATCATATTCTTTATATTGAACATCAATTTTTTTATTTAATTTTTTTTGAAATTTGGCTAATGTATCATCTATAACTGTTTTATTTATTCCAATATCTTTTTCATCTAAATCGGTTAATTTATTATAATTACTATCTTTAAGAACTACGACATGATAATTTTTAACTGTATAATCCCCATCAGTCACATTAAATAAAAATCCTAAAGTACTAAATAAATAGCGAACCGCTAAAAATAAAATTAAAATAATTACGATACTTAAAAAATTGCCTATATAACGCATACCTTTTTTACGAGATAAATTAAACCTAAATATAAAATAAGCAATTACTAAAGTTATAATTAAACCTATTAAAGGAATGATAAAAGGAATTATATTAATATAAAAAAGCATGCCAAAGAAAATTAAAATTGTTACTAATAAAGTAATATTTAATATTTTACCAATTTTTTTATGTTTTTTTCTTCTTTTTCTTTTGGTATTTACTTCTTTCATAGATGTCTCCTTTAGATTATTATAAGACTTTCTATTAATTAAAATCTTAATTTTCCAAATAAAAAATGTGCTTTTGACACACATTTTACATTAAATTACCATTCAATATGGTCAGGATATTCATTAATTCCTATATCTTTAATAAAACAATTCTTTTGACGACACATTTTTTCAACTTCTAAATTTAATTCATCAAAATCTTCATACAAATCATATTCATAAATTCGGCGCGCAATTTCTAAAAATTCTTTTTTTCTTTTAGTTTTAGTACTATTCATATAATCTATACTAATCATTGTAAACCATTGTGGTAAATAAATTTGTTCATAAATAGTAGATTTAGATATCAATAATTTTAATTCATTAAAATCTTTTTTACTTAAAATACTACCAATAGCATTTATAACTTTGGAATAAAATAACCCAATTAAATTTAGATTTTCATCAAATAAATTAAGATTATCACTCATATTGGCAAAATATTTTATAAGCATAATGTCAGTTAAAATATCAGTTATAACATAATCAAAACTAAAATATAAATTATTATTAGCCACTTCAGATTTTTTAATACCATTTTCTTTTCTATTATAATCATCTAAATTATTTGCTATAAAATTAAAACTTCTATCACCTTGATAAGCATGACGAACTTCATATAAAAAATTATATAAATGATATTGCATTAATTCCATTCTTTCAGTTATATTTTTATTGATAATGGTTTTATTTATGGCATCATATAGTTTATCTAAATCATAATAATCTCCAGATATTCTTACACCCGTATAATTTTCAGTCAATTCTACTAATAACATAAGTACCTCTTTTCAACTTATATTATATCAAAATTATTTTTAATGTCACTAAAAAATGAATCTTTTAAAGTTTAGATTCATTTTATAACTTTTTTACCAGATATTCCAACTTCTAAATTTCTTTTAAAATAATCCCATAAATTGGCTTTTTTAACATCTTCATTAACAGTAATTCCAATGTTTGTAATAATATTTCCCTCATTATCAATTATTTCAGCAGTTCCTACTTTTTCACCTTTTTTAACGGGAGCAACTATTTTATCAATTGAAATATTTATTGTATATTCTTTACTTTTATCATTAATATTCATAAGTTCAGTGGCTTCATCCATTAAAACAATATCAACACTTTCTTTTTTCCCTTTTTCAACTCTTACTTTATCAATTATTTTATTTTTTTCAAAAATAGTTGATAATTTATAGGTATTAAAACCATAATTTAACATTTTTACTGTATCACTAGTACGATTATCTGGAGTATCAACTCCCATTACTACTCCCACTAAACGCATATTATTCTTTTTGGCAGTTGAAGTAAGACAATAACCCGCTGTGGAAGTAAATCCTGTTTTAAGACCATCTACATCTTGATAAAATCTAACTAATTTATTGGTATTAACTAACCATGTGTTTGAGCCATCGGGTCTTTGTAAATAATCTTCATATATACTTGTAAATTTTAATATTTCTGGATAATTAGAAACTAAATAAGTACCCATTAAAGCCATATCTCTAGCACTACTAAAGTGACCTTCAGCATCTAAACCATGAGGATTTTTAAAAACTGTATGCGTACATCCTAACTCTTTACATTTATTATTCATCATTTCAACAAATTTTTCTTCAGTTCCGCCAATTTTTTCGGCCATAGCCACTACAGCATCATTAGCACTAGCAATTGCAATTGATTTTAATAAATCGTGAACTTTATAAGTATCACCAGTATTTAAGTAAACTTGACTACCACCCATTCCACTTGCATTTTCACTAATAACAACTTTATCATCCATTTTTAAATTACCATTATTAATAGCATCCATAATTAGTATCATTGACATTATTTTAGTCATACTTGCCGGAGCCCTTTCGATATCGGCTTCTTTTTCATACAAAACTTTACCAGTTGATGTTTCCATTAAAATAGCACTTTCACTATATTCAGTAATATCTACGGCTTGAACTTTAACTATCCCTATAAAAAATAAAAAACTAACTAATAAAAATATCTTTTTCGTAAAACACACCTCTTAATAATTTGTATGCTTAATTTTTTAGAATATTTTTAATAGTTAGAATTTTTTTATTTTGTAGCGAGAACAAGCCGCGCTCCAATGGCACCAGAGACAGCACCAGTGTCACTACCGAAGGAGAACTGACCAGCTAGACCTCCGTCAGCGTAAAGGCCACCGCGGTAGGACCAAGGAGCGCCAGAGACCACGAATCCCGAAACGTCGGTGTACCAA
>CANRCL010000048.1 GCA_947629115.1 uncultured Bacilli bacterium
TTGATTTTTTTGCCATTTTAAAATACCTACTTCCGTAGATATTTTATCACATTCTTCGATTTTATGATTTTATCCTGGAAAAAATAATTATTTTATTAGGTTATTTTTTTATAATAAATGGTTCTTCAATAGTACCTTTGCCATCAACAACTCTTAAATCATTTTTGATATAAAATACGGGACGATAATTATAAAAATTTACAATATCTCCAGAATTTATAAGCCCGTTTTTAGTTATATACCAAACATCATAAACCCCGGCATCTTCTGCATAACCTCTAATTGTTATAAGCAAATCAATAAAATTGTTAAATAACCATGAATTACTGCAAACGTCACTATTTTCCGAAGTAATAAAACAATTAATTCCTGTCTTTTGAACGCAATAATAATAATCATGAGCATACATTAACCCAATATTTGATTTAAAAGATTTAGTTGGTTCTTCGATATATTTATAGCATTTCTTTTCATTTACTATTCCTTTATCATTTGTAATAGTTTTACAATTAACTTTCTCTTGTCCTTCTTCACTTACGGAAACATTTTGACTGTATAGCATATTTTGTATGCCGCTTTCAATTCTATATATAGGGGATATATAATTAGAAGCCCCACTAAAAGATGCATAATTCATTTTTGCATAATAATAATCTTTTTCAATAATCATATCTTTTATATCTTTCGATAAACTATTATAAAATGAATTTTCATTAATATTTAAGGCTTTATAAGCATTACTTTCTGGCCATTCTGTATCAATAAAATTACTATTTCCATAACTAATAGTTCCTAAACTTTCTTCTTTTATTAACTTTACTTCATTATCTTCATTTATACCAATTATTCGATAACGATTATTACTATCACATTTTTCATTTAAACAAACATAGTTATCTACTTCTCCCTTTACTCCTTGATAACGATATAATCCACCTTCCATTTCATTATTTAATCCTTTGGAATTTATTTTTCTAATCGTTTCTCCTAAAGTTAATTTATCATAATATAAATAACAATAACTTGTTTTACTTGTATCTAATAATACTATATAGTTTTCATAGTCATAATCTAATATATCTTTAATTACTTTACCATTTATATCTGTACAACTACTCTTTTCTTTATTAAATACATAACCAATAGTAGGTAATTCATCATTGCTTTCTTCATAATCGCCTTTTCCACTTGTTTGTTCAACCATTAAAGCAAATTGCTTTTTACTATTTTGTTCTTTTAATTTTACTTTAGGTAATTCCTTATACTCTTCTTTTTTATTAAATGTTAAGCATATACTAACTAATCCTATAAATATTATTAAAATGATTATTATTTTATTTTTCTTCATAACTGCCTCCAAAACATATTGTTATATTTTATTTAATTTTATAACAATATGTTTTAAAAATCAATATAACATTTTGTTTTAATATAAAATCTATTTTAGAGGTAAAGATATGGATAGGTTAAGAGAAATTAGAGAAGATAAAAATTTAAAACAAAGTGACATAAGTAAATTATTAAATGTATCACAAGTAGCGTATAGTTATTATGAAATTGGCAAGAGGCAAATACCTATTGATGTTTTAAAAAAATTAGCCAAAATTTATAATGTTTCAACAGATTATTTACTCTATCTAACTGATGAAAAAAAGCCTTACCCTAAAAGTATAATTAATAAAGACAACTAAAAAAATCGTGCATATTTTTGACACGATTTTTTTATCTTTTAAATATTTGTAATTATTTATCTTAATAAACCATATAATTCATCTAAAGCACATTGAACTTCTACACATTCCGTATGACTTTTAACTGGGTCATAAGTTAACATAACGGCTTGAAGTTTGTCAAAATACAAAGTACAATAGGCAGTTTTACTAGTAGTAACCGTTATACTATTGGCAGTACCACTTAAAGCACCATCAATTTTTTGACCATTAATATCAGCACAGAAACTTCTGTCCATATTTAACACATGCCCTACTGGGAATGTATCACTATCATATGGTTTATAATCGGCTCCCTCTTTAACATACATTGCAAATTGTTTAACATTACCATTATCTTTAATCTTAAAATGTGGTAAATCATGAGCAGATTTATAACCATTATAATTTTTAAAAACCATCAATAATAAAACAATAAGAACTAAAATTACACATTCAATAATTTTTTTGGATTTTTTCATTAAAACCATCTCCTAATTATTCTTCATATTTATTTTTACACTATTAGCGTATCATAGTTTTTTAAATATTGCATTAACAAATTTAATAACTTGACATTATTTATGTAAAGATTTGTCTATTTACTCCTTTTCTTTTTAAAAAGTAAAGTAAAAATAATAATTAAAATTAAAAATATACTAATGGCGAGAGTTTGAACTTTATAAACATCTACCGTCTCTATATTAACAACCTCTAAACTTTTTTTATAATCATCAATACCATTAACTTGTTCTAAATCTTCTTTATAAACAGAAAAAGTATATGTAATTGTTTTATCAACATTATAAACATCAACATATACTGTATTATCGCCATATTTTAAACTATTATCCCTAATTTTAACATAACAATCTGGTTCTAATTTATAATCAAATTCTAATGCCTCTATATCACTTGCTACTTTAACAGTATAAAAATAAGTATATTCATTAAAGGCTAATTCTAAATCACCATTTAATATTTTTAAATCCTCTATCATAGTATCACTATAAATAGTTTGGCTTTAAATAGATTTATTTATACTAATTTTAAAAGAATTTCATTCATTACATATATTTTTTTAGGATTAATAAATACATTACCATCTTTATAAATTAAATCACCATTTTTAATTAAAGGTTTAATTGGGTAAACATCTTGCATATTAAGATTATATTTATTATAAAATTCTTTTAAATTAATTCCTTGCATTTTTCTTAATCCTAAAATTACTTCAAAATCCATTATATCTTCTTTACTTAAAAGAGAATCACTACTTTTATACTCTCCTTTTAAATAACTAGATAGACTTCTTGTATTATCATAACGAACTCCCGCAATATAACCAGAGGCTCCACAACCAAAACCATAATATTCTTCATTATTCCAATAAGTAAGATTATGTTTAGATTCATAATTAGGTTTGGAAAAATTACTTACTTCATAATGATTATATCCCTCTTTATCTAATTTTTTACATATATATTCATACATATCAGCATCAATATCTTCCGAGGTTGTTTTAGTTTTTTTATAACTTAAAAAAGTATTGTCTTCAATCATTAAACTATAAGTACTTATATGTTCCGGGTTTAAACTTAAAATCTTTTTTACATCTTCTTTTAAAGTACTTAATTTTTCATTAGGTAAAGCATAGATTAAATCGATATTTATATTATGAAAACCATATTCTCTTATTAAATCCATTTTATTTACGGTATCTTCATAATTTGTTTTACGATGCATTAATAATAAATTATCTTCATCAAAAGATTCTATTCCTATACTTAATCGATTTACATTAAATTTCTTTAAAAGAATTAATAATTCTTCTGTTATATCTTCAATATTACATTCAAAAGTAAATTCTTCTAACTCGCTTTTATCAAATTTATCAGTTAAAAGTAATAGAAATTCTACTTCGGTTATAGTTAAAGCACTAGGAGTACCACCACCAATATAAATGGTTTTAATTTTTTCACCCATATAACGGTCTTCAATTTCTTCTTTTAATTGTTTTAAATAAGCAACTGCCCATTCTTGATGATATAAAACTTTACAAAAAGCACAATAAGTACAGATAGATTTGCAAAAAGGAATATGAATATAAACGGCTTTATAATCCATTTTATCTGCCACCTTTTTTATATTTATCTACATAGCCATCAATTGTACTTTGTAATTCAGTATCATCAATACTGCGAATATTTTCTTGTAAAGTAGATTTAGGTATACCAGAAATATTGGCTAATTTTTCATAGGTTAAACCACTTAAATAAAGTTTAGCATATTCTCTTTTTTCTTCTTCCGTTAAAGTAGTAGTTTTTCTTCCTACTTGGCCTCCTTTTTTAACTCCCATTAATTGAATTTTTAATTGGGCCAATTGTAATTTTTCGGCTAAAATCTTATCATAATTTGCATCGTTAGCATCTCTTACTTTAGCCAAATATAATTTGATAGTTCGAGGAGATTTATGAAAATGTTCACTTGCTTCTTTAATCGTATGATAATCTATTATATAACTTGCTACTTCTTTAATATAATCATTCATTTAATCTTCGTCACTCCTTAAAATACTTAAAAATGCTTCACTTGGTACTTCAACTCTTCCAACCATTTTCATTTTTTTCTTGCCCTCTTTTTGAGCCTCTAATAATTTTCTTTTCCGAGAAACATCACCACCATAACATTTAGCCAAAACATTTTTCCGCATTGCACTTATATCTTCTCTAGCAATTATTTTAGAACCAACACTGGCTTGAATACTTACTTGAAACATTTGTCTAGGAATTACTTCTCTTAATTTTTTAGTTATACTTCGGCCTTTTTCATAAGCAAAATCTTTATGAATAATCATTGATAAAGCATCAACTTTTTCACCATTAAGTAAAATATCCATTTTAACTAAATTACTTTCTTGATAACCAATTAAATCATAATCAAAAGAAGCATAACCATTAGTGCGACTTTTTAATTTATCATAAAAATCATAAACTATTTCAGCAAGAGGCAGTTCATAATGAATATTTACTCTGGTATCATTAATATATTCTATACTTTGATATTTTCCTCTTTTATTTTGACATAGTTCCATTATACTTCCGATATAAAGAGATGGCGCAATAATATTAGTATAAATATAAGGTTCTTTTAAAATTTGAATTTTTTCTCTAGTGGGCATTTTATTCGGATTATCCACAATTATTTTACTTCCATCAGTAAGATAGGCTTCATATACAACAGTAGGACTCGTAACAACAATGTCTAAATTAAATTCTCTTTCTAATCTTGTCGTAATAATTTCGGAATGTAAAAGTCCTAAAAAACCGGTATGAAAACCAAAACCTAAGGCTTCAGAGGTCACTGGTTCAAAAGTTAAGGAAGCATCATTTAATTTTAATTTTTCTAACGCTTCTTTTAAGGCTTCATATTTATTGGCCTCAATTGGATATATTCCGGAATAAACCATTGGTTTCATTTTTTTATAACCCGCAAGTGGTTCACTGGCTTCTTTACCAATAACTGTTATCGTATCACCAACATTAACACTAGAAATATCTTTTATTGCCCCGGCTAAAAAACCAACTTCACCACTAGTAAGGGTGTTTAACAATTCTTCTTTAGGAGTTTTAACCCCTAATTCGGTCACTTCAAAACATTTACCAGTAGCCATCATTTTAATTTTATCTTTTACTTTAATTTCGCCCTCAACTACTTTAATTAGTAAAACTACTCCTTTATAACTATCAAAATAAGAATCATATATTAAAGCCCTCGTGGGTTTATCTTTTAAAACTTTTGGCGATTCAATTCTTTCTACTACGGCATCAAGTAAAACTTTTACTCCCTCACCAGTTTTACCACTACATAAAAGGATTTCATCTTCTTTAAAACCTAAAACATCCATTAATTCTTTTTTTACTTTTGGAATATCTGCATTAGGTAAATCTATTTTATTAATAACGGGAATAATAGTTAAATCATTTTCCATGGCTAAATATAAATTGGCTAAAGTTTGGGCTTCAATACCTTGGGCCGCATCAACTACTAATATTGCTCCCTCACAAGCCGCTAAACTTCTACTTACTTCATACGAAAAATCTACGTGACCTGGAGTATCAATTAAATTTAAAATATATTCTTCATTATTATAAGAATATTGTAGTTTAACCGTATTTAACTTAATGGTTATTCCTCTTTCTCTTTCAATATCCATACTATCTAAAAGTTGGTCTTTCATTTCTCTTTTTGAAACTGCTCCGGTTAATTCCAAAATTCGATCAGCCAAAGTACTTTTACCATGGTCAATATGAGCAATTATAGAAAAATTACGTATTTTTGTATCTGACATAAGTATCCACCCATTAAATAATATCATAGATTTAACTTTTAAAAAAGAGATACTTTACACTAACATTGGCATATTTTATAGTTTTGCTTTTACTTTTTTATTATTTATTGAATTTTAAAAGCGAAGACATTATATTTAACTCTTCGCTTTGTGCTTTAGAATTACCTATCTATTTTCTTTTGTAATTTTTCAATTTCTTTTTTATTTAGTGAAGTATATTTTTGAATCATCTCTAAAGATAAACCATCTTCTAACATCTTAAGTGCGATTTCTTTTTTACCATTAATAATTCCTTTGGCTAAACCTTTATTTTCGGCTAAATGAATTCTTGTTCTTAATATTTTTTCTTGGTCTTCTTCATCACTTATTGTTCTGGTAACTGTTCCATCTTTATTTATTATATACATCTTCTCACCATATTCCTTTACAATCTTATCTTTCTTACTTAATTCTTTTATTTCTTCTTTACTCGCATCAAGCATTACTAGATATATGTGACTTATATCACCTTTAATACATTCAGAATACCATTTTTCTTTACAACTTGCAACATTCACATTTATTATCTTAAATGATTTAGTGTAAATCTCACCATCTTCCATACTAGTTAAATAATAAGTCTTTTTAAATAATTCTTTTTTACTTTTATTATAATTTAAGTTTATTTGAATTATTTCCATTTCTTCTTCTACATATTCTTCGCCACTTTCTATATATTGGGAATAATATGCTGCAAAATAGGATAAATTTCTTATCTTAACGGTATTATCAAAGTTAAGATTTAATTCAATTAATATTTTCTTATTGTCATTTGTTTTAACAATTAAATCTGTCACTTTTACTCTTTCCCTTTTGCTTCTTACATTTAAATTAGTAGGGATAAATTCAATTACTTTTACATCTTCATCTAAAATATCTGATAACATTTTATCTAAAAATCTTGTATCATTGGGATTGGCTACAATACTTTTAAATATTTTATCATATTTTAAGTTGTAGAATTTAGTTTTCGTTTTATCCATCTTCACTCCTTTCACTTATATATTTAGCCTTTTTTCTTACATTTCCTTTTTTTACAAAAAATTTTTTAGAAAATATTATTAATTTACTTTAAATTGACACTTTTATTTATCAAAAATTGCTATATTGACACTTTTTTGACTTATAACACAAATTATGCTATAATTTTAAGCAGTAAGGGATTTATATGAAATATAGTTTAGTAATTTATAATGAAACTAATATAGAAGAAATTAAAGGATTTTCTAAAATAACTCCCTTTAATGGATTTAATGAAAATTCTTTAGAAGATATTGTTAAATTTACCAATAGTTTTACTAATGAATTAGAACTATGGGAATTTTTAATATATTCTGGTTTAATTAATCCACAAGTAAATAATGCTGATAAATTAGGTATTGCTTTTATAAGAGGAAAAGAAACTATACCTACTATTTTACCTTATGGCTTATCTTTTAAAGACCATAAAAAATACTTTAATGTTGATTTTTTAAAAAGTTATTTTAGTAATCGACTAACCAACATTAATTTTATGGAATGCTTTTTAAATAAATACTATCATCGTTTAAAAAATGTTAAACCTTTCTCGGGTTATTTACACTATTTATGTAATGCTTATGAATATTATTTATTTAATAAAGAAATACCTATTGAAGCCAAAAGTGAAATGGAAAATTTTATTAAAGCCTATACTTTAAAAAAAGATAAAAATGGCAACTATCAAATTAATTTTACCCGCGTTCGGGAACTGGCTATGTTTGCAACAGAATATGAAAGAATGTTTAAAAATAAAGATAATTATGAAGATGTAATTACCAATGAAGATGAAACCATTAAACACGAAATTGAACATTATAAATTACTACTGGCTCTTGAAGCACTAGATGAAGAGACACGCTTACTATATCAAAGTAAAATTAATGAATTAGAATTAAGAAGACAAGATAATCAAATAATAAGGGGACATAAATTATGAAATTACCAAATATTAAAATATTAGATGAAAAAGATAAAACTTTAAGAAAAATAAGTAATGAAGTTAAATTTCCTTTAAGTGAAGAAGATAAAAAATTAATTGATGATATTATTACTTATTTAACAATGAGTCAAATTGAAGAATATTATGAAAAATATAATTTAAGACCAGGAATGGGACTTGCTTTCATTCAACTTGGAATACCTAAAAATATTTTTGTTATAGTTGAAGAGTTAGATGATGAACAATTTAGAAACTATGTCATTATTAATCCTAAAATGATTAGTCATAGTGAAGAATTAATTTATGTCGGTGAAGGCGAAGGTTGTTTAAGTGTTAACCGGGAAGTTGAAGGAATTGTTCCAAGATATGCTAGAATGACTATTACTTATCAAGATATTGAGGGCAATAAAAAAGAAATAAGAGTTAGAGAAGATATATCAGTAGCCTTTCAACATGAAATGGACCACTTAAAAGGAATACTCTTTATTGATAAAATTGATAAGAAAAATCCTTTCAAAGATAAAGAAAAGATGCGTGAAATATAGCATCTTTTTTTAAACTTCTAATTTAACTCCCACTACTTTACTTATACCAGCATTT
>CANRCL010000049.1 GCA_947629115.1 uncultured Bacilli bacterium
TGATATTTATATCAGACCGGACATTTTAATTTGTAAACCGATTCAAAAAACCGGACATTTTAACTTAAAAGTCACAAATTCATATATTCACCATTTACTATCGATTTTTTTTAATATATAATATTTCTATAATTTTATGCAAGGAGGCATTATGACTGATAAAGAATATCAAAAATTTAATAGAAGATACAATAAGTTTATGAACAATAATCTTCCCACTCCTTTTTGGGATGATGAACGACAAGTAAAAGAATATATTTATTTTTATAATGATAAATCTTTAACTAATAATAATTCAAAACTTGAAATTAATCAAAATCTTACAGATGCTTTAGGTGATATTGCCTTTACAGGTTTATATTATCCTTATACAAGTAAGTGTGTTAAATATGAAAATAATACACAAGAAGAATGTATTGAACATAATCATGCTCATTCTTTTGAAGATGTCGTTAATGATTTATATTTTTATCCTGAATCTTTTAAAATATCTAAAAAAGAAGAAATTTATTATAGTGAACAAGAACTAGAATATTTAAAAAGAGTTCAAAAATATTTATTATTCATTGGTTTAAAAGATATTAGCACCATAGAAATATCTCAAAGTAGATATCAAAATAAAATTCATCAAAAATACGAAAATGCTTTCATTTATAAATTTAATGATTTTACTTTAAAAAAAATAATGAATGGTAAAAGAGACTTTAGGTTAGTTGAATATTATAAAGGCTTTAAATCAAAAATTTATAAACCTAATGAATATCAAGCATTAATTGTTGATAAAAATAATAATTTTAAATTATTTGTTGAATTTACTTATGATGAAGTAAAAAAATACAAAGATATTAAAAAGTTATCTAATAGCAAAGAACTAAAAGATAATGATAAAGTAATAATTTGTCATTTTAAAATATTAGAAACATTTAAATAAAAATAAAACTCGTTATAGACTTACAAGTTTTATTTTTTGGCTTTTTTCATATTCTTGATAATATTGTATTCATATTAATGGTATTATTTTTACAATACATATAAAACTATGCATTATAGTAACGTTTACTTTTTGGCAATACTATACCATCTCATTAATTGCATTATATTATTACTTAAGCTTTTATTTTATATCATTTATTAATTCTTTAATTAATTCAAGTCCAATTTTTTTATCATTAGTGTCAGTAATATCAATTAACTTAATACTATTACCAATTTTTTTATAAAGTGAATAATATAACTTTAATTTCTTATTTTTATCTACTGTTTTATCAGTATAAACTATAAAATCTTTATGTGTATCATTATCATGATAAGTTGCAATTACTTCACATAATATTTTATCTCCATTTTTATTTTCTACTTCAAATTGTAATTCAGTCATAAAAATTCTCCTTACATATATAAAGTATAACAAATAAATAGAAGTATTTTTACTTCTATTTATTCAAATATTAACTTATCTAACTCTTAAAAATTCTATATCCTCATTAACATATTCATTTGTTGCGGGATCATATAAAAACGCTTCATCTCGAGTAGAATACAATCCATATTCTTTGTCTTCAGAATCTTTAGAAATGATTTTTTTTATACAAATAGTATTACCATTTTCATCAGTAGTTAATATATAACCACTAGGTGCTAAATACTTCTCTGTACCATCTTCTAAAGTTTCTTTAATTGCTGGTTTAATAATTACTTTTTCTACATTTTTAGCACGTTCACCATATGTAACAAGTACATCTTCTAAACCTTTTTTAGTATAATCATTTTCCATTGCTGAAAGTTGATGTATCATTCCAAATGTAATGTTAGAATTATTTGGCAAAGGCATCGGAATAGAATACATTTTAGTAATAGGGCAAACTTCTTTAGTATGGTCTATATGAATATCATAAATTTCTAAACCACCACCTACTGCTAATGTAGCAGTTAATAACCCTATTCCTACATATTTTTTAATTTTTTCTTTGTTAATTTCTTTCTTCATTTTTAAATTTCCTCACTCACTATAAAACTTTTAAAAAAGAATTGTTTATAGTCTATCATAATAGTAAACCTTTGTCAATTTATTATAAATCTATTATAATTCTATGAATTAAATATGCTACTTTATCGTTTTTCAAAAAATTCAAGTACTACTTATACTAACTCTTTTCTATATAATCTTTGATAATACTTATTATTTTTTATTAAATTTTCATGAGTATCAAATCCAACTACTTTACCATCATCAACAACTAGTATTTTATCGCAATCAATAACAGTAGATAAACGATGAGCAATTATTAAAATAGTATAATCTTTTCTAATTTTCTTAATAGAATCATGAATATAATCTTGAGTTTCATTATCTAGGCTACTAGTGGCTTCATCAAGCATAATAATCTTACTATTTTTAACCAATGCTCTGGCTATTGCTAATCTTTGTTTTAAACCACCTGATAAAATAACCCCATTTTCTCCTACTAAAGTATCATATTTTTTTTCTAAACTATTAATATATTCATCAAGCATACATAAATGACACTTTTCTTCTATTTCACTATCAGTAATATTAGGATTAACTATTTTTAAATTATCTTTTATACTCATATTAAATATATAAGGATTTTGAGTAATAGTAGAAATATTTTCTCTAATAGTATTTTCAGTTAAATCATTAATATTTATATCATCAAATGAAATACTGCCTTTATTTGTTATATATAATTTATTAATTAAATTAAATATTGTTGTTTTACCTATTCCACTTTTACCAACTATACCTATTGTTTCATTTGGATTTATAGTAAAATTAATTCCTTTTAAAACATTACTTTTATCATAGCCAAAATAAATATCTTTAAATTCTATTTTACCATTTAATTCTTTTATTTCTCTATCGCCATATACTTCTTTAGAATATTTATCACCATCAACTATCTCATATAATCTTTCAATAGATAAATTAATATTTTTAAAATTACGATAAATTTCTGCTAGAGAATCAACAAAACCTGTTGCTTTACCTTTATACATATATATCACTAATAAATTAGCACCATTAAGTAAATTATTTTTTATTAAAACAATACTTAAAACAATAAAGAGCAAATCAAAAATATTATCTAAAAAATTAGTTATTAAAAATACTTTCTCATCTTTTAATCTTGTTTCATAATCGTATTTAATAATTGCCTTTTGATCTTTAGTAGTTTTTTTAATTAAAGCATTTTTTAAATTAAGTACTTTAATATCTTTAATACCTCTTATAAGTTCCCCAAAATTACTAGAATACTTTTCATGCATTTCGTTATATTTTTTGCGTTCATTTTCCCATCTTTTTGTTCTTCTAATACTTATAATAAAAAAGATAAAAGAAAACATTAAAAAATATATAGCAATATAAACATTTACGTAAAATATATAAAATACTACTCCTAGTGAAGTCAAAAAATAAGTAAGATTGTATCGAAAATTATTAAAAATACTAGCAAGAACTCTTGGCTCATTATTAATTCTTTCTGCAAAAAATGCTGTTCCTTCTTTATCGAAATTTTTAATTTCCAAATTAAATAATTCTTTTGATACATCTTCCTTTATTTTTATTTCCACACTATCTTGAATTTTTGCACTACATATTGTATTAATATAAGATATAACACGTAATAAAATATTACAAATAAAAAGAATTAAAGCAAACTTTAACATATTAGATATATCAATTTTAGTAATTGCTTCTAAACTTTTAGCATCAAATACTGGAACAATAGTATTTATACCTGTAATAGTTAAAGATGTAATTAAATAAATAAAAATTAATAATTTTTTTTCTTTAAAATAACTAATTATTTTTTTATAATTCTTCCATTTTTTCATAATATACTCCAAATCCATTAGTATTTTAACTTAATATATATGTTATTGCAAGAAAAAATAGGCTATTTAAAAATGTCTAAATGCTGTATAATATTGGTTGAAAGTGTATGATTTTATGGAATTAGAAAACAAATTGATAATTAAAAAAATAATTTTAGAAAAAGAAAAAATTCAAAATCAAAATGAATATCCATTTAATATTGAAATTGTTAAAAATTTTAAAGAATTAGATATAACTTCTCCTGTAACTTTTTTCATTGGTGAAAACGGAATTGGTAAATCTACTTTTATTGAAGCAATTGCGGTTGCTCTTGGACTACCTGCGGAAGGCGGAACCGAAAATTTTAGATATGAAACTAAAAATACGACATCTAATTTATCAGAATATTTAAGAATACCATTTTATAACATAGCCAAAACAATGTTTTTCTTACGTGCCGAAAGTTTTTATAACTTTTCATCAGAAGTAGATAATTTAAGAGTTACAGATTATTATGGTGGTAGTCTTCATGAATGTTCTCATGGTGAATCATTTTTACAATTAGTAGAAAATAGATTTTCTGATCATGGTCTATATATTTTAGATGAACCTGAAGCAGCATTATCGCCACAAAGACAATTATCTTTATTATGTTTAATTAATGAGTTAGTAAATGAAGGTTGTCAATTTATTATTGCAACTCATTCTCCAATTTTAATCAGTTATCGTAATGGAAAAATATTAGATTTAAATCAAAATTTTAAAGAAGTTAAATATGAAGAAACTGAAATTTATAATTTATATAAATTTTATCTAGAAAATGCTGAAGAAATGCAATCTAAAATGTTTGATTAAAACTATATAATTTTTAATGCTAGCATACTATTATAATCTTCAGATAAATTTAAACTTTGAATAAATAACCCGTTATTAATAAAGTAAAAGATAAATACAATAATACTTATTTTAATTTATAAAAAGAATGTAATATAATTGAAAAAGATGGCACCATAAAAAAATAATAATTTATTATGAAGATTATTAATATCTAATTTTTCTTCATATAATCATTATTTTTTTAAAGAATAGACATTATTAGAAATTTTTTCAGGAATAACTTGCCCAGGCATTGCTTGAGAAAAGCACAAATTCTTTAAAAGCCTTGTATTATCAAATCATTTTGGCAAATATCACTTCTCTGGGTATATGGTTCTCTCTCCCCCCGAAAATCAAGAGGTTTTCTTTAATTTCTTTATTATTCGACAAAATTTTACATTAAAAAAGAAAACATTTCTGCTTTCTTTTAGCGGACACCTCCGCCGCCTCCTCCACCACCGAAGGAGCCACCGCCTCCGCCACCGGATGAGAATCCTCCTCCACCAGAAGAATAACTTCTGGCTCTACTTTCGGCTTGGCTTCTAGCAACACTTGCCGCGTGAACACCATTATAAGATATCGTATGAATAAATATTACATCATTATAATAATCATCAGTTATAATATCTGGATATAGATTTTTAAATTCTTTGGCTACTTTTTCAGCAATACCAAATATTTGAGCATACATTAAATATTCTTCCCATAAATTTACTTCAATTGATTCTCTATCTTTAATATTAGAAAAATCATTTAAGAAATTCTTTAAACCAGCCATTTGCATACCTAATTCATGCATACTATCATCAACTAAATAAGATGAACTAAAAGTCTTTTGTTCTTCTCTAATTAATCCTTTTTCAACAAATTTCATTGTCATATCATCAATGGCTTCATTAAACCATTTTAATATTTTAGAATAATGTTTTTTACACCAACTAGTAAATTCATAATCTTCTAAAATACCATCATTACTTGCTTCAACCATCATATCATATATTTCTATTTCAATAGGATTTAAATTACTATTATTATTAAATTTTAAAGCACTTTTACTCTTTTTAGTATCAATTTTAACATTTTCAATATTTTTATTTTTTAACCATTTAAGTAAAATAGCCCCTAAAAAGTCATTTTTATTTTTAACTAAATTAAATTGACAAGCCACCCAATAAGCCTCAAATATATCTTTATTACAAGGTAAATCTCTAAAATATGGAGCATCTTTAACTTTTTTAACGCCTTTATTAAATATTAATTTTTTAGTCCCATAACTACTAGCATTTTTAGCAGCAAAAACACTAGCAATTCCTACTATTATGAAAATACCAAAATTTAATATGATATCAAAAAAGGTCAATATAAAATCCATAAATTTTTCAAAAAAACTTTCTTTAGGTTCACTATAACTAGTGGCTCCTTCTTGGGCTAAACCATAATAATAGTTAAAATCATCATCTAAACTTACTGAAGTATTAAAAGTCCCTTTAGGAAATTTAATTAAAACAGTCATATATTCATTACTCTCTAATTCATCTTCATTATTAAGTTCAATATAACCATCATAAACATAAGCCGTTCCGCCATAATTACCATAACCCCAAACTGGTATATTTGATGAATATTTAAAATCACTATAAATTTTTATATAGACTTTATCAGGAGCATCAGATAATTCTTTAGGAATTAAAGTCCAATCTATCATATCAGCATCTGTTGTACTTACAACAAAATTAGTAATTGTATAATCCATTTCATAAGTATTTAGTCCATATTTGGTAACACCCATACATAATTCAATACCATTTTCTGTTTTATGTAAGCCGGCTTTTGAACTTTTATCTGTAAAAGAGGCATCAATATTCCAATTATTTAAAGTAGTAAAAGGAATATTATTCATTTTGGCTTCATAATTAATAATTTTTGATTCTCCTAAATTAAAATATGGTTTATATACTTCAGTTCCATTAGTAACATCGATATTCCATACTTCTTTTATATGAGCATCACCATTATTATCTACATAAATATCCATATTAATATTTTTAATATCCGTAGCGTACACTACTTTAGTAAATAAAAGACAACATATAAGTAATCCTAAATATTTTAATTTCATTTTTTTCACCTACTTAAAAAGGCATTTAATAATGCCTTAAAATTTAACTTTAACGTTTTCTCTTTCTTCTTTTTGTGCCTCAAAGAATTCACCTTTAGTAAATCCAAACATCCGAGCCACAATATTAGATGGGAACATTTCAATTTTATTATTTAATTTTAAGACTGAATCATTATAAAATTGACGTGAATATACTATTTTTTGTTCAATTTCAGAAAGTTCAGTTTGTAATTGCATAAAATTTTCATTGGCTTTTAAATCTGGATAGGCTTCACTTAAAGCAAATAATTTACTAATTGCATTAGTTAGTTCACCATCGGCTTTTAATTGGTCAGCCATATTACCTGCTGAAACATATGAATTTCTAGCCTTTACTACTCCCTCTAAAGTTTCTTTTTCATGTTTAGTATAACCTTTAACTGTTTCAATTAAATTTGGAACTAAATCAAATCTTCTTTTAAGTTCTACATCAATTTGACTATATTGGTCTTTAACTTTATTACGAAGTGAAACTAAACCATTATAGACGCCGATTACATATAAAATAATTAAAACAACTATAGCGATTATAACAATTAACCATATTGGCATAAATTATTCCTCCTTATATTTAAATATTAACACACTAAATTTTTATTTGCAATGTGATTTAAACTGGCGAACTAAATATTTGGCTTTTTCTTTACACTTCATAGGTAAATAACTGAAAAAAACAATTGATGAATTATATAGTAATGGATAAGTATCAATAAATTCTTGATATTTACTTAAGTCTTTTAATTCAATATCGGGATTAGCCATTAATAAGTATTCTCTGTAAACTTCATTAAAAGGATGACTTAAATTATGATGCCAAGGTTTAATATCACCATAACCAGTACTATGAATAATTTTAACATTTTCTTTAGCATTTTTTATTTCTTTTAAATTACCATCAATTAAAGGTGAAGAAAAATATAAAACATCACCCATAAATTGAAATTGAAAATCAATAGTTTGCATATTATATTCTTTTGGTAATAAAGTTATATCATTTTGGAAACAAACATTAAAAATATCTTGGTCAGGATAAATTAATTTAACTGGTTCTTCGGAAATAAAATGGATTAATTTATCTTCAAAATTACCCTCTAACCATTTAGGTACATTAAATAAAATTACTCCTGAATTACAATAAAAATTTAAATTATTACCTAAACGATGGTAATAATTAATTGGCACATTTTCTTTTACCGCTCCAACTACATTATTAGTATATTTACCTAAATCATTTAAATCATCTATAACTAAAGTATCCCCATCTAAATATAATAAATTTTCTATATCACTTAAATTATTTTGTAAATAACTTTGAAAAAATAAACGCGCATTGGCTATTTGACTACCCCGCCAATTAGGAATTTGATACTTATTTATATCAAAATTTTTAATATCATAAAAATAATATTCTACTAAAGTAAAATCTTTTAAACATTCCTCTATTTTAGCATAATCTTCTTTAGTAAAACCATCTTCTATAATATGTAATCTTATTTTACTAATATTACTGTTTAAAATTAATGAGTAAATTGATGCTAACATAATATCTAGATAATTATGATTTACAGTATATAAAACATCTAATTTATCCATATTATCCCCCTTATGGCACTCTGGTAGTGTGCATAGTTTATATACAAACTACCTGTTTTTTCTTTTATTTATCTATATTTTTCTATATATTTTCTTTT
>CANRCL010000050.1 GCA_947629115.1 uncultured Bacilli bacterium
TGAACTCCCTCATCGGTAATATCTTTAGGTTTAGCTAAACTAAATACTTGATAACCACCAGAATCCGTTAAAATAGGGCCATCATAATTCATAAATTTATGCAAGCCACCGGATTCTTTGACAATATCTTCTCCTGGTCTAAGCCATAAATGATAAGTATTGGCTAAAATAATACCTGTCCCAATGGCTTTTAGTTCTTCTGGAGCCAAAGTTTTAACGGTTGCATTAGTTCCAACTGGCATAAACATCGGGGTTTCATAAATTTTACCATTGTATTTAAATTCTCCTAAACGAGCCATATTTCGTTTGGATGTTTGTTTTAATTTATATTCTAACTTCATTTTACCTCCTTTTTAATTATCTTCATTTTCGTAGGATAAAAGATTTTTAATATCTTCTTTAGTTAATTCTGAAATTATATTTTTGTCTCTAATATCTCCATCTATAATTTTATCACTTAACATTTGTTTTTTTGATTGCAAATCTAATATTTTTTCTTCAATTGTTCCTTTAGTAATTAAATGAATTACTTCTACATTTTTAGTTTGGCCTATTCTATGGGCTCTGTCGGTGGCTTGATTTTCGGCTTGAGGATTCCACCATAAATCAAGATGGATAACTACATCTGCACTAGTTAAATTTAAACCAGTTCCTCCTGATTTTAACATTATTAAAAAGACTTTTACTTCATCATTTTTATTAAAATCGTTAACCATATCCATTCTTTTTTGCGAATTAACTGAACCATCAATCATATAAGATTTTATATTAATTTTTGTTAAATTTTGTTTAACAATATTTAAAGCACTTCTAAATGATGAAAAAATTAATATTTTATGATTATTTTGAATATACTCATTAACTATACTATTTAAAGTTAGCATTTTATTAGAATTACCAGTATAATTTTCATATATAATACTAGGGTCAATACATATTTGTCTTAATTTGGTAAGCAAAGTTAAAATTATAAATCGAACTTTACTCATTCCACCATCCATCATTGCTTTATCCATTTCTTCTTTTACTCTTTCCAATTCAGCAACATATAATTTCTTCTGTTCACTATCTAAATCAATAAATATATTATTTATTAATTTTTCAGGTAGTTCCTTGGTAACATCTTCTTTTTTTCTTCTTAAGATAAAAGGCTTTATTTGTCTATTTAATCCTTTAATTAAGATATCTGTTGTTTCATTAAAATCTTTGATACGATATTTAGATTGAAATTTTGTTAAATTTGCTAAATAACCTGGCATAATAAAATCAAAGATACTCCATAATTCTAAAACTGAATTTTCTAATGGTGTCCCAGTTAAAGCAAATTTAGTATCAGCCATTATTTTTTTTACCGTTTTAGTTATTCCAGCCAAATTATTCTTAATATTTTGAGCCTCATCAATTATTACTGAATGAAATTGTTTAGTAAGATATAATTCTTCATCTTCACGTAATAAACCATACGTTGTGATAATAACATTAACATTTTCAGTATTATTTAATATTTCCATTCTTTTGTTTTTAGTACCACTACACACAACTCTTTTGATATCATCACTAT
The DNA here is from genome assembly GCA_947629115.1 of uncultured Bacilli bacterium. Next base: position 1,562 of record CANRCL010000050.1, read on the forward strand.
GTAAAGTAAACTCTCTATCCCAGTTATATGCTAAACTAGTAGGAACAACAATTAAAAATTTTGCATCCTTTTCCTCTAGTAATATCTGTTTAATATAGAATATTACTTGGATAGTTTTACCTAGTCCCATTTCATCGGCTAATATTCCCCCAAAACCAGTTTTATCTAGATTATATAGCCATTTAACACCTATAATTTGGTAATCTCTTAATTTATTTAAACTTTTTTTATCTAATGTTAAATTACTATCTTTGTATTTATAAAATTTATCAATAAAATTGTCAAATAAATTATCTGTTTTAATGATATTATATTTGTTTGATTTCAAACTATCTAAATATATCGCACGATATTTTAAAATACTACCATGACCTTTAATTATTTCTTCATCAGTAAGTTCTAAATCTTCACTTAAAGATTCTAATTGCTTTAAAGCCTCATCTTCTAAATTTAAAATATTTCCATTTTTCAAGCGATAATATTTTTTCTTATTTTTTATTTCTTTAAATATATTTACTAATTCATCACTATTTATATCTCCTAAATTAAAATCATAACTTAAAATATTATCTTTACCAATACCAAAAGTAGAAGAAATATTAGTTTTTTTACGAATACTAGTATTTTTAAATTTTTCAGTTGTATAAATAATATATTTACTTGCAAGTTCTTCTAATCCAGTTTCAATAAAATATACTTGTTTATCTATATCATTTAATTCAATCTGCTTTTTATCTAAACTAAATCCATATTTTAAAAGGTCATTAATTGCTTCATTTTCAATATTCATATCCCTTAAAACTAAAGAATTATTATCAAAATATTCAACTACTTCTTCATCATATTTAAATTTTACTGTGGCTTTTATTTTATTATTGCGTATATCGAAGTAAAATTCAGTGCTTATATTGTTAGGAATAATTATGTCATTAACTGATGCATCAATTTCCATATTTTTTTTCAAAATAAGAAATACACCTTTAGTAAATTTTTCAAAATTATCTTTTTTAACCACAATCTCATCTAAATGGCGATTTAATAAATCTTGAATTAATTGTTGCTCTTTATAGTTTAAATGATATACTTGTCCTTGATATATTATATATTCATAATCGTTATTAAAAAATCTAGTAATATTAGATAAATCAAAATTTATATGATAAGTATCATTAATTTTATTTAATGCTGATTTAATTGGAAAGCCCTCTTTAATACCATCATTACGATAATTATTAATAATAAAGGCAGTATTTGATATAGACTTTAAGAATTTTTTTAACTCTTTTATTTCAGTTCCATAATGATTTTTTTGATATTCAATAAACGAATTTATAATTTGTTCATTTTCTTTGGTAAAATAATGTATACTTGGGTCATAAGTAAAATTTTTTCCAAAATAAAATGTGCCTTGCTTGTTATCAAATATTTCTGTAAAACCAGATAATTTATTATTAAGTTTATATTTTTTATCTATTCCAAGCGATAATTCAACTTGAGTATAGGGATTAGATGAATAAAAATAACGATTAGGTTCTAAAATATTAAGGGTTATTTCTATATTAACCTCTTTCTTAATTTTATTATTTGGTTCAATGTAATATTTATTAAGTATATTATCATAAATATTTTCAAGGCGAGTTTCTTTATTAGGGCAAATAATATTTTCATAATTAATAAAGGCCGCGGCTATATGTGGGCAACTATCATAAATATAAAAATTATTACAATTACAATAAACATATGTCAAATTTCCATCATCGTCTGAATCTATTTCAACATTATTAATAATATTATTTGTAATAACTCTAAAATAATATTCCGTATATTCTTCACGGCTTCTATAAGTTGTTAAATTATTTAAGTATTTAACATTATCTTTAGAATAATTTAATCCTTTCTTTAAATCTTCATCATATAAATAATCATCAATATTACTGATTTTTTTTAATTCAGATAAAGTCATAAAGTCACCTCTTGTAAATTTATTTTATCATACCCCACGCGATATAGCAACGCACCTTATGGCTTAAAAAGGCTTAATTTGACAAAACAAAACCATATTTGTTAAAATACTTCATATCAAAAAGGGTGATTATATGATTAATAATTTAGAAACAGAAATTTTTTATAACGTTTCAGAAGTAAACGAATTTTATAAATTACATCAAATTAGTGATTTTCAAAATTTAACCAAAGAAAAAATACAAGTTTTAGATAAAACGGCTGCTTACTGGCGAAATACTTTTTTAAAAAAGGCTAAAACAATGAAAGAATTAATTGCTATTACGACATCTAGATTTATTTATAATCCCGAAGCCTTTGCTTTAGCGGATAATAGAGAGGCAATTTATTTCTTTATTAAAGTCGTTGACCCTACTTATGAGTGTTTAATGATATCTGAAACGATTACTGATAATGCTGAATTATTTAATTATTTCAAAAAAAATTGGGGATTTTATGATACCCAACTTATTCAATATGAAAAAATGTTAATGGATTATTTAAAAACTCTTAAAAATACTCAGCATAGATAATTATTTAATAAACATTGCATCGCCAAAAGAGAAAAAACGATAATTATTTTGTTTGGCTATTTCATAAGCATTTAAAATATATTCTCTTTTCGATAAAGCACTAACAAGCATTAAAAGTGTACTTTTTGGTAAATGAAAATTAGTAATTAAACCATTAATGGCTTTAAATTCAAAACCAGGATAAATAAATATATCAGTATTACCACTACACTCTCTAAATTCAGGAAATTTATGTCTAATTGTTTCTAATACTCTAGTACTAGTCGTTCCCACAGCATAAATTTTCCTGTTTTCTTTTTGGGCTTTATTTAAAGCATCAGCCACTTCTTTTTTCATTTCATAATATTCGGAATGCATATGATGTTCTTTAATGTTTTCTACTTCTACTGGTCTAAATGTTCCAAGACCAACATGTAAAGTTACATATAATATTTGAACACCTTTTTCTTTTAATTTAGTAAGTAATTCATTAGTAAAATGTAAACCTGCCGTTGGAGCAGCCGCACTGCCTAAATATTTAGCATAAACAGTTTGATAACGGTCTTGTTCTTTTAAAGATTCATGAATATATGGTGGTAAAGGCATTAATCCTATTTTTTCAATAATTTCTAAAAATATTCCCTCATATTTAAAATTAACTCTAACAATACCATCTTCTAGTTTTTCACATACTTCACAAGATAAATCATTACCAAAAGTAATAACTGTTCCAATATGTAATCTTTTGCCAGGTCTTGCTAAACATTCCCAAATATCATTTTCAATATTTTTTAAAAGTAATATTTCAATTTTGGCTTTGGTATCTTCTTTTTCACCCATTAATCTAGCCGGTAAAACTTTAGTATCATTTAATACTAAAACATCTCCTTTATTTAAATAATCTATAATATTATAAAAGTGTGTATGTTCTACTTCACCGGTTTCTTTATTTAAAAGCATTAATTTAGATTCACTACGATTTTTAATTGGGGTTTGAGCAATAAATTTTTCATCTAATTCATAATTATAATCATTTATATTCATTTTTTTCACATCCAAACTTATTATAAAGAAAAAAGGACTAAAAGTCCATTAATTAAAGTAAATCTTTGACATAATTATATACTTCGTCACTTATTTCAGAAATTGATTTTATTTTATCATCTTTTACACATTCAATTTTATGAAAATTATATAAATCAGTCATTTCTAAATAAGCATTTTCAGCATTAATTAAATTATCTAAAGACTTCTCATGTTGGTCTAATTCTTCTCTATTATTTTGTAATTCTTTACTATATTTATAAGGCATATGCAAAAATATTTTTACTTCTGGTCTTGGTAATTCTAATAAATCATATTCTAATTTTTCTAACCATTTAAACATTTGATATCTTTCTTCTTTATCTGGAATTTTACCGGCTTGATGTGCCATATTGGAAGTTGTATAACGGTCTAATATAACAATATAATTTTTTTCTAAATACTCATTAATAGTCTTAATATTATATAATCTATCTGCTGCATAATATAAAGAGGCTACTTTAGGTGGAACATTATTAGCACTTTCCTTAAACCAACCATCACATATGCTAGGTTTACCTAAATAAGGACCCCCAACTATTTTACCTGTTGGAGTATCATACATTGGAAAAGAAACAATTTTAACTTGATAACCATCTTTTTCTAATCTTTCTTTTAATAAATTACTTTGTGTATTTTTACCTGAACAATCGGTTCCCTCAATTACAATTAATTTCTTCATTTGTCTACTCCTCTACTATGGTTCCAATACTTTGACCATTAAAATAATCTAATATTTTGGCATAATCTAAAAAATTCATCACTAGTATTTTGGTTTTAGTTTTAGCACATTCCTCAATCGCATACATATCCATTACACCAAGATTTTCTTGAATTACTTTTTCAAAAGTTAATTTAGTATACCTTTCTGCATTAGGATTAATTCTTGGGTCACTATCATAAACCCCATCAACATTAGTCATTTTAATAATTAAATCAGCCTTTAATTTTTCTTTGGCTAAAATAGTTCCTGAATCAGTTGAATAACCACTTTTACCAATACCTCCACCAAATATTATTACATTTTCTTTGGTATATAATTCATTAAGTTCTTCATCACTATATGTTTTAATTAATTTTGGAAAACTAAAAGGAGTAGAAACAACACTATTAATATTATGAGCATTTAAATAATCTTTAATATACAAAGCATTCATTACAGTTCCAAGCATACCAATAGTATCTCCCACTACTTTATCCATTTCTTCATGTTCTCTTCCCCGAAAGAAGTTGCCACCCCCAATTACAATAGCCACTAAATGATGATTTTGTTTAAGTAATTGAACTGTTTTTAAAATTATTTCTAACTTATCAGAACTAACATTTTGTTCTTTATCTTTTAAGGCTTCGCCACTTATTTTTAAAATAATTCGACTCATTTTGCTATCCTTTCATATATTGTAAATTGAAATTTAATACCATTTTCTTCAGATTTTTTAAGAATTTTTTTATGCCATTCATCTTTTATAAATTTTGGAAAATAAACATCAGCGTCTTTAGCCCTTTGAAATATTTCAGTTAAATATAATTTTTGGGCATATTGAATAAATTCATTATATAAGGTTGAACCACCAATTATGAAAACTTCTTCTTCAGGATTTATTTCTTTTTGCATTAATTCTTCCATATTATCATAGACTACAACATCTTGACTTACTACTTTCTCTTTATGAGTTGTTAAAACAATATTTTTTCGATTAGGTAAAGGACGTCCAATAGATAAATAATTTTTAAGACCCATTATTACTTTATGATTAGTGGTTGTTTCTTTAAAATATTTTAAATCTTCTTTTAAAGGCCAGATTAAATGATTATCTTTGCCTAATTCATTATTTTCTCCAATCGCCGCAATTAAAGAAATCATACCGCCACATCCATTTTAATTTTAGCATGATGTTGGTAATCAATTAGTTTAATATCTTTTAATTCTTTAGAATTATCAAATTTAAAGAAATCTTTTACTTCGGGATTAATCCATAATTTAGGTGCTGGAAAATCACCCTCTTCATGATATCTTTTAATTTGTTCTTTTATTCCATCAATTTGATTAACATAAATATGAACATCTTTAGCATTATAATATAATTTGCCTACTTTTAAACCAGTCACGTGCGCCATTAAGTGAACTAAAACAGCATATTGTGTCACATTAAAAGGCATTCCTAATCCGACATCATTACTTCTACAAGTGACAATACAATTAAGTTTTCCATCAGTCACATCCCACATCGTATTCCAAACACAAGATGGTAAAACGGCTGTCTCTAAATAATCATTTTGCCATAAACTCATAACCATTCTTCTATCATTAGGGTCTTCTTTCAATTTTTTAATTAAATTATCTGATAAATTAAATTTATTAACTATATAACCATAAGCCGTTCCAATTGTATGGGCAAATTCTTTAGGAAAAGTTCGATTTTGATAATGACCATTTTCATCTATTTCCCATTCATTCCAGATTTTAACACCTCGTTCTTGAAGCCATCTAACATCATTACTTTTGGCTTGATAAAACCATAAAAGTTCTAAAACGGCGGATTTAAAGGCTACAAATTTAGTAGTAAGAATAGGAAACTCTTCTTCTAAATCAAATTCAAAAGATTTAAATGGTAATTTAATTGTATCAATACCAGTTCTATTTTTTACTTTTACACCATTTTTTAAAATATCTTCACATAATGCAATATATTCTTTATCCCATTTTGCCATAAATACCTCATTAATAATTAAGTGGATGTTTACTTGTTAGTTCAAGTACCTCTTTACTTAATTCTTCTAATACTTGTTCATTATCTTTATTTTTTAAAGTTTTATCAATTATTTGGGCTACTTTAATAAAATCTTTTTCTTTAAAACCTCTTGTAGTCATCGCTGGAGACCCAATTCTTATTCCACTTGCTACCATTGGTGATTCAGTTTCATTAGGAATAGTATTTTTATTTACTGTAATATGAATTTTATCTAGTAAAGTTTCGGCTTCTTTTCCAGTTATATTAGCACTACTTTTAACATCTAATAAAATTAAATGATTATCGGTTCCACCACTAATAACGTGATAACCTAATTTAATAAATTCATCACTCATTACTTTAATATTTTTAACTACTTGTTCCATATAATCTTTAAATTCAGGTTGTAATGCTTCATAAAAACTTTGGGCTTTGGCGGCGATAACGTGCATTAATGGGCCACCTTGAATACCAGGGAAAACAGTTTTATTAATTTTTTTGGCTATTTCTTCATTATTAGTTAAAATAATTCCTCCTCTTGGACCTCTTAAAGTCTTATGAGTAGTTGAAGTGACAACATCAGCATAAGGAACAGGTGATGGATGAAGACCAGTGGCTACAAGACCGGCTATATGGGCCATATCGACAAACATATATGCTC
>CANRCL010000051.1 GCA_947629115.1 uncultured Bacilli bacterium
CCATCACCACTTTGTGGAATACTTGGACCGTGTTCAATTGTTGAACCATCACCACTTTGTGGAATACTTGGACCGTGATCAATTGTTGGACCATCACCACTTTGTGGAATACTTGGACCATGATCAATTATTGGGCCATCACCACTTTGTGAATCATTTGAAACAGGCTTAATTGTTGGCTCATTAACATATTTTAGAGCATTATTTTCGTTTACATCTGTTAATTCTTCCAATCTTCTAAGAATATAGTCTATATCATGTATTCCACTTTTAATTCCTTTAAGATTTCTATCATCAAAAGCATCCATTAATTTATTCCAACTTATTACATCGGGAACTTCATCTATACCATTCATATCACAAATTTCCTTTACAGCCTTTTCATATATATTCTTTAATTGAGTTTTTCCTTTTCCAAAATAACTAGCCATTACGGCATCATTAGTGTATTGATTAATTGGCCCTATTGTTTTAGTATTACTATCACTTAACTCCTTTTCAACGACTATATCATCAATTTTTTTTATAATCTCTTGCAGTTTTTTAAATCTATATATTGAATCTGTATAATCACATTGTATACCATCCGAATAATATTTTGTGCCAGATTTTAAATTGAAATACTCTGTTAAAGTTTCATTAAATCCACCACATGCAAATTTTTTTAAATCACCATCATAGTATTTTACACTACCTAATCCATGAAGCATCTCATGTGGTATAGCGGTTTTAATATAATCATCATCAAATTTCAAAAACAAATGGCTACCTTCTTTAAGAGTTCCAAATCCATCGACATATTTATCTTTAAAACTGTGAAAACCTCCAAAGCCTTTTCTCTTATAACCTATTTCTATTAATAAATCATATTCTTCTGGAGAATGAAAATAAACTCTACTCGCTTCTTGTTTTATAATATCTCTACTAACATATTTATTATATTTACTATATAATTCATCAACAATATATTTATTTGTATAATCAGTTAATCTTCTTACTCTAAAATTATTAAATTGTTCTTGTGTAAAATTTGAGGATAAATATTCATCAGAAGGAACTGCTATTTCATCCCACTTTTTATTGATATCAGAAATCTTTGCTTTTACTTTATCTTTCAAAGAACTGGCTGGAACTTCTTCTATATCTTTTAGGCCAAAAACAGTTCTTTGATGATTAATATCTGATAAATATTCATGAGAAGGAACTGCTGTTTTATTCCATTTTTTATTAATATCAGAAATTTTTGATTTTACCTTATCTTTTAAACTATATTTGCTACTTTTTTTAATTGCACTTATACCATTTCCTAATGTACCTAGTGCTCTCGTTCCACCCGCTAATAACATTTGCGTTAGTAAACCATCGTTTTTACTATTTTTTATATATTGTTTTAAGAAACTATATTCTTCATATTCAAATCTAGATACCGAAGTATTAGAATATTTGTCTTTATCATTATAATATATTGCTGTATGAGTTGCTTCATTTATTAATGGCTCTGATGCCCCTACTCCAAATGATGTTAAGGCATAATTTAATATTTTTCCTTTATCTCCTGTTGCTCCTACTCCTCTTGCTGCTTGGTCTAACCGTCCACTTATTGCTCCAGTTACTGCTCCTACTGCGGCATCTATTCCTCCTGCTAATTGTGCTTGTTTTAAACTCGCTCCTCTTTGTAAAGCCATCTCTGTTCCAATTCCAGCATCCATTAATGCTTGTCTTCCTGCACTTATTATTGAGTTTACTGCCATTGCTGTCTTAGTTCCTACCCCAAATGCACTTGCTACTAATCCACCTGTGAATACATTTACCACCACATTGCCTATTACATTTCCTATTCCAGATGATATTCTTGCACCTGTACTATTGGGATCAGCATATCTATCTAATCCTGATTTTTCTACTGCTTGATAATACCATTCTTTGGTATAATCTTTTTTTATTTCTTCTCCTAGCCTTTCCGCAACTTCATCTGCTCCTATTGCTGAACATGATACTGAGGCTACCCAACATAATCCATCATAAAAACTCTCTCCTACATTGGCAACCCCTTCTAAACCCGCAAGGCCCCATATTAAACCTTTAGCCAAACGGCTTCCAGTTTCTTGATAATCTCTTTTACCTATTAAACTATTATAGATCTTTCGATAATCATATTTTTCATCGGCTATTTGGGTTGTCTCTCCCAAATCTCCTAGTGCAAAGCCACTAAATAATTTATCTTTTTTTATTTTACTTTCTTTTATATCTACTTTTCCTCTTGATATACTTCCACTTACTGTTGCATCATGTATACTTCCGGCTTCTCCACACATTTTATTTTCTAAATTCTCTACATCTTCTGCATATTCACTTATATATTCTTTTACTTTTTCTATATTATTTGCTATTTGTCGATAATTTTCTTGGACTTTACTTAAATAATTATCTAAATTTCCTCCACTACCAAATGAGCCACTACTAAATGTCCCGGCTTTTCCATTAAAATATACTCTGAATTCCTCTAATTTGGCTTTTCCACTTTTTAATTTTCCCGTATCTACATTTATTGTGCCCATCTTTTACTCACCTAGTATATATAAATATTAACATTTTAAAATTATTTCTGCAACTAAAAACCACTTTAAAAGTGGTAATTTTTTATGGTAACCCGTACGGGGTTCGAACCCGTGAATGCTGCGCTGAGAACGCAGTGTGTTAAGCCACTTCACCAACGGGCTAAAAATGACTTAAAATAAGTTTAACATAAACATTAAGTTAAATCAATTATCTAAAAACATTTTTTTAATGGCTTCTCGATAAATTTCTTTAGTTATTTTATAATCTTTATCAATAAAATGACAAACCTTATTAATACATACTCCACTATTTATTTCCATTAAATGGTATTTATCATTTGTTTTAACAATATCAACACTTACAAATCTTGCTTTTATTTTTTTGGCTGCCTCTAAAGCCATAGATGATAAATGTTTTTTTAAAGCATTATCACTTACTAGTCTAGCCGTCGCCCCTTTACTTAAATTAAAACGCCAATCATATTCAAATAACTCGCCCTCTTTTAAAATTTGCTTATAAGTATTAGGCATTTCAATATTTTTAAAAAATTCATAATTAAGTTTTAAAAGCAAATCTTTTATTGTATCTTTACCATTTCCGATTACTACCGGTTTAATTTTTTCAAAAATTAATTTTACTTCATTATCTAAAACGACAATTCGATATTCACTTTCAATATTATAATAAGGACAAATACTAATTGAAAAATTACTTTTAAACAATTTATCTAATTTCTTATCTAAATCATTTAAATTTTCAATATGATATACATTATTTCCTTCAGTTCCAATATTAGGTTTTAATACCACATTATGAGAATATTTTTCAAAATAATGATGAGCCAACTCCATAGTATTTTTTCCTAATTTATTATTTGGATTCCACAAAATTTGATATTCTATAATAGGAATATCATTTATTTTACATAATTCATAAAAAGCATATTTATCATCAATAATATTTCCTAAAGCATGGTCATTTAAAGGAAAACGATAACCACATATATATCTTTTTTGATTATTTTTAGTTAATACTAAAATCCAATCATTAGATATCGTTTGACAATCAATATTTTCTTCTTTGCATATTTCTTTAATTAATTTTTCGTACATAAACAACACCTAAAAAATATTATACAACACAATTCTTCTTTAAGGCATAAGTTTATAACAAATAGTAAACATTCGAATATATTATCATTGTAAGGAGTGTTTATGTGAAAAGAAAAAGTTTATATGTTTTAGTAGGTTTAGTTGTTCTAGTATTAATTGGACTTATAAGCGCTTTATTTATATTTAAAGATGATGATAAAGATAATAAAACTAAAACTATTAAAGTAGCAGAAGTAACCCATAGTACTTTCTATACACCATTTTATGTTGCTATTGAAAATGGTTATTTTGAAGATGAAGGTATTCTTATTGATTTATTACTTGTAAGTGGTAGTGATAATGTAGCGGCTTCTCTACTTTCAAATGATACTGAAGTTGGCCTTGCCGGTCCTGAATCAGCAGCATTCGTTTATTTAGGTGGCGAAAAAGATTATTTACAAGTATTTTCAGGACTTACTAAAAGAGACGGTCAATTTATGTTATCAAGAAATGGTAAAGATTTTGACTGGCACGATTTAATTGGTAAAGAAATTTTAGTCGGAAGAAGTACAGGTATGCCCGGTTTAAGTTTTTTAAGGGCTTTAGATAACGAGGGTATTAAAAGAAGCGATGTTAATATTAATTTCTCAATAGAATTTGGCGAATTATCCGGAGCCTTTATTGGTGGCGAGGGAGATTATGTTAATTTATTTGAACCTTTAGCATCTAAATTAGAAGCCAATGGTAATGGTTATGTTGTAACCAGTGTTGGAGCCTCTAGTGATGATTTCCCTTATACAGCCTTCTATGCTCGAAAAAGTTTTATTAATGAAAATAAAGAGTTATTAACTAAATTTACTAAAGCAATTAAAAAAGGTATTGATTTTACTATGCAAAATGATAGTGATAAAGTTGCAAAAGTTATTGCTAAACAATTTTCTGATACTAGTGTTGAAGATTTAAGCGTTATGATTGAACGTTATAAAGAATCTGATGTTTGGCTACCAACACCATTTGTTGAAGAAAAATTCTATAATACTTTAGTAGATTTATTACAAGAAAATAATTTAATTAAAGAAAAAGTTTACTATAAAGATATGGTAAATAATCTTTATGAGTAATTTACTTGAAATAAATAAACTAACTAAAAAATATCATACCAAGGAAAGAGAAATTCACGCGGTTAAAGATTTAACTTTATCTATTAAAGATGGAGAAATTATCTCTCTTGTTGGACCATCAGGATGTGGTAAGTCAACAATATTATCGATAATTTCAGGTTTAGATAATGATTATAGTGGCACTATTATAAAAAGACCCAATCTTAAAATGGCTTATATGCTTCAAAGTGATGCTTTACTTCCTTGGTTAACTATTTATGAAAATGCTATTTTAGGTTTAAAAATCAATAAAAATTTAACTAAAGAAAATTTAGATTATGTAAATTATTTATTAGATTTTTATAATTTAGCAGAATTTAAAAATAATTATCCTAAAAGTTTATCTGGTGGTATGAAGCAAAGAGTGGCTTTAATTAGAACTCTTGCTTTAAAGCCAGATATATTATTATTAGATGAACCTTTTTGTGCATTAGATGAACAATCAAAATTATTAATTAGTGATGATGTTTATAAAATTGTTAAAAAAGAACATAAAACAGTAATATTAGTCACTCATAGTATCGAAGAAGCCATTATGTTTTCCGATAGAATTATTGTTCTTTCTAAAAGACCTACTCAAATTAAAAATATTATAGATATTAATTGTCAAAATAATTCATCGATTTATGAAAGAAGAAAAGATAAAAATTTTCATTATTATTTTGATTTAATTTGGAAGGATATAGATAAAAATGAGTAAGGAACAAAAAGATTATTTAAGAAAATTAAAATTTAATAAATTAAAAATATTATTTTGGCAAATAGTTATACTATTTACTTTTCTAATTCTGTGGGAATATTTAGTAAATAAAGGAATTATTAGTGCTTTTATTTATTCTAGTCCAACACGAATTATTATGACTATTAAGGAATTAATTATTAACCATAATTTTTTTATTCATATTTATATAACCTTAAAAGAAGTTATTATTGCTTTCTTTTTAGGTATTTCTTTAGGATTTATTATTGCTTTAATTTTATATGAATTTAAAATGTTGGCAAAAATAATTGACCCTTTTTTAACAATGCTAAATAGTTTACCAAAAGTAGCATTAGGTCCCCTTATTATAATTGTTTGTGGCGCTAATATTAAAAGTGTTATTTTAATGGCTTTACTTATTAATTTAATTGTTAGTGTTATTACTATTTATAATGGTTTTCAAAATACTGATGAATATCGTCTTAAATTATTTCAAACTTTACATGCTAGTAAATGGCAAATTTTAACTAAGTTAGTCATTCCTAGTAGTTATCAAACAATTATTGCTTCATTTAAATTATGCATAGCCCAAACTTTGATTGGTGTTGTGATGGGGGAATTTTTAGTTAGTAAACAAGGTATAGGTTATTTAATAGTTTATGGTAAACAAGTATTTAACTTAAATTACGTAATGACAGGAATTATTCTCCTTGCTTTAATTTCTTACCTTTTATATAAATTAATAATTATTTTAGAAAATAAATTATTAAAACATTTATAAAAAAATTGTTATTAACTTGTTAGTTTTTAACAATTTTTTTTGATACTATATCGTTTATAGTAGTTTTAAAATCTTTCACTTCAGTTGTTAACATTTTTATTCCTCCTCTTTTAATTTTGCAGACGCGTCTGCAAAATTATTATTTATATTTTCTAATCACTTTTCTTATAGTAGTGTACTATTGCCTCAATGCCATTTTGTACAAAATGCTTTAGCATTTTCTATTTGAAACTGACTCAATTAATCTTAATATTCCTTTAGTATCTAAAGCGTCTCTCAATCTTACTTTTCCATCCGGTGCTTTCATTTTCAACTGACTACATTTTGTAGTCAGTTCACTACCCTCTTTTTTTAGTCTGTTTTTCAATACTGACCAATATTTTCTTGGCTCAATACTATCAGTTAAAACTGAAATTACATCTACTACGCTAAAATAATACTCTTCTTTTTCACTATCCCAAATACTTCTTATTTCTTTTCCTTCGAATAGATTTGAGATTGTTTCTAATTTTGCTTGATTCATACAAAACCTCCTTTATATTGTATTTAAAAAATCATTTTAATTTATTGCTAATACAAAAAATAGAAAAATAAATCACATAAATAGTCTACATATTAAATTTGTTTTTCTATTTTTTATATTCTATTTTTTCTTTTTCATCTATATATTGATAGTTTAATTTATTTTGGCTCGTAATAACTGATTCTCCAAATAGATTTTCAATTTCATCTCTTGTGTTTTTAGCGACTTGTCCACCTGCATGAGCAACTTTTATATTTTCTTTTAACCCTTTAGGTTTTGTTTTCATGGCTAATCTTTTTGTCACTTCTTCGCTTATATCAGTTAGAGATACTTCTAGATTATCCATATTATCTCTAAGTGCTTCTTTACGAAGGCCTTTATACTCTTTATATTCTTTAGCAGTCATACCGGACCAAGTTTTATATATTTCATTAGTTAATATAGCAAATTCTTTACTTTCAGTAATGCCATTTTCTTTCCATACGTCAGTTAGTTCTTTTCTATCTTGAATACTTTGTATTCTTTTAGTAATCCATTTTTCTTCATAGCCTTTTGCTCTATATAAATCAATTGACCTTTGTACTGCAATTGAGGGATCAAATACTTCATCAATTCTTTCACTGCCTAATTTCGCTAGCCATTGTTTTATAGGTTCAGCATTTTTGCTTGGAATTGATTCAATTATTCTAAACATTCCTTCAATATCTACAACATCAGTCAAACGATATTTACCATCTTGGGCTTTCAATTTCAACTGGTCACAATTTGTGACCGTTTCATTTCCCTCATTTTTTAAACGACCTTTTAATACATTCCAGTAGTGTCTAGGATTCTTACTATCAGTTAGAATTCTTACTATATCTACAACACTAATATAATATTTTTCTTCTTCCTTGTCCCAAATTGTTCTAATTGTTTCATTATTAAAAATTTTATTGATTAAATGCATCTTATCTTGATTCATACAAAACCTCCTTGATAATAGCATTATACATCAAGAACATTTGTTTGACAATACGTTTTGAAAATTATTTTAATTTATTTTTTATTTTTTATACAAAAAATTTAACATAGAAAAACAAACCAAATAAATGGTCTGTTTATAAAATTTTTTCTAATTATCTAATTTATTGTATTCTTCATCAGATACAGGTTCTAACCACTCATTTGAAGTTTCTTCGCCAGGCACTTCTACTGCTATGTGGCTGAACCAAGAACTAGGTTGGGCACCATGCCAATGTTTAACATTTGCAGGGATTACTACAATATCGCCTGGAGACAATTTTTGTACCTTTTTACCCCATTCTTGATAGGAGGCTAGTATTTTGTCAAATCTATTTTTTGTTTTCTTCTAAATATTTTTCATATAATTCATCCATTGATGACACATAATTTTTATCTTGTTTTATTCTAAATTTTTCATATTCTTCATTAGCTTTATC
>CANRCL010000052.1 GCA_947629115.1 uncultured Bacilli bacterium
TTTAACCGCAAAATTTCTTATTAACCAACCATCCGCAATATCATCTCCAACCATTTTGCGAATATCAGATAACAATGTCCAATCTTCAACTTGATATAAATTTTTATTAGCAAATATCATATTTAAAACATCTGGAATATATTTATCACCACTCCAGTACTCATAACGAGCATCACGAGATTTAAAATTAGAACTTGATTTAAACATCATACGTCCATAAT
The DNA here is from genome assembly GCA_947629115.1 of uncultured Bacilli bacterium. Next base: position 222 of record CANRCL010000052.1, read on the forward strand.
AACTATGATTTATATCTGGCTTTTTTATTTCTTGATAACTTTCAGGATCAAAATCTGGGTTTTCACCCAATAATAAAGAATTATTACCAGAATATGCTTCAGCATTTGTTATTTGAGCCATATTTTTCAAAGTCCAATTTTCTTCTCCTTGTTCATAGCCACCATTTTTTACTAAATTAGTTAAGGTAGCATTTTTACCTTCTATATCTATTGAATCCGCTATTAAAGTTATTTCTCTACTTATATCAAAATATAATGTGCAATATACTGTTTTACTAGACGTTATTGTTATACTATTTCCATTACTACTTATTATATTTTCAACTTTATTGCCATTTATATCTTCACAATAACTTTTAGTATTGTTTAAAGCATAGCCATTAGGAAATTTTTCTTTTTCATATTTTGTATAACCATTACCATCATTTATATACATTGCAAATTGCTTTTTAGATACTTTAGTATCTTCATAATTAGTTATTTTACGATTCAAAAAAGAATGATAAGTTAAATTTACCATTATTAATTCTAACAAAATTAGCAATGTTATTATAAATTTTCTTTTCATTCAATTATCCTCTATATTATTCATTATATACTTTTAACGTATATTTTTCAATCATTTCAAAATGAATAGGTTTATATCTTTCCTATTCTATTTTTATTATAAAATATTACCCCCCCCAGTCAACATTTTTTGTTGATAATTTTTGGGGTCATCAAAAAAGACGATTTATTTCATCGCCTCTTTTAAAATGTTAATTTGCTTTTCAAAATCATCACTCATACAAATATAAGAACCACTTATAATATTATCTATATGATATTCTTTTAAATAATTAATGGTTTCATTATTAATACCACCATCTATTCCAATTAAAACATTTTTATCCTTTAATTTTTTTAATTTAGGTAATACTTCTACCATAAACTTTTGTCCTCCTTTACCGGGAGTTACTGACATAACTAAAACATAATCTATTAAACTATAATAATTATCTAAAATAGAAATATCTTCATTAGGATTAATAGCAATACCTACTTTAATATTTTGACTTTTTACATAATTTATTATTTCTAGAGGATTATTAGTTGCATCTAAATGAAAAGTAATAGCCCAAATATTTTTTAAACTAACTAAATCTTGAATATATTTTAAAGGTTCATTAACCATTAAATGAATATCTAATGGTTTAGATGTATCTTTTAAATCATTAAGAACTTCTTCTATTTTTAAATTATTTTGTTCAACATAAATACCATCCATTAAATCAACATGAATTAAATCAGCAGAACTTTCATCAATTAATTTAATAGTTTTATCTTTAGGATATATACTTTTTAAATAACTAACCGCTATCATTTGGACTCCTTAATAAATTTTACATAATTATTATATCGTGATTCTAAAATTTTACCATCATCTTTGGCTTTTATTATTTCACAATCTCTTTCTTTTAAATGTTTACAATCTTTAAATTTACATTGATAGTTATTAAATTCCTTAAAACTTTGAATTATTTCTTCTACCTTATAATTATTTATATCAATAGAAGAAAAACCTGGGGTATCAACAATATAAAAGTTATTAATAGGAAATAATTCAACTATTCTAGTAGTATGTTTACCTCTACCTAAGGCTTCACTTATTTCATTAGTTTCTAACTGTAAATTTTTATCTAAAGCATTAATTAAAGTACTTTTACCGGCGCCAGTTTGACCACACACAGTAACTATTTTATTTTTTAAATATTTTTTTATTTTTCCTTTTTGATGATTATTAAATACTTTAATACCTATTTTTTCATAATATTTAAATAATTTTTTTATCTCTTTTAATTCTTTTTTATCTAATAAATCTAATTTAGTAAGAATAATTACTGGTTCAATATTATTAATTGTTATAATACTAATTAATTTATCTAATAAAGTTAAATCTAAATTAGGTTTTTTTAAACTAGTGACAATTAAAGCCATATCAATATTGGCAACGGGAGGTCTATCTAAAGCATTTTTGCGAGGTAAAACTTCTTCAATCACTTTTTTATCAACATCAACTTTTACATTGTCCCCTACTAAAGGTTTAAACTTAAGATTTCGAAATTTACCTCGTACTTTAGTATCAATATTTACATTATTAACTTTAACTGTAAAAGTATCACTATTAACTTTAACAATTAAGCCATCACTTAACATAAACCATCTTCACAAACTGGTTCATCAGTACCAGCACCTTCGCCCTCAATTGTACCATCATCTTGTTTATAAACAAAAATAGTAAACGTTGCATTTGCAGAAACTCTACTACCAGCAGTACGACTTTGTTTATAGATTTTACCAATATCAACATCAGAAACTGTGTATTCAATATTTAATTTAACATTATTTTCTTTACAGAAAGCATCAACATCTTCAATAGTATAAGTACCATCTGTAAAGTCTGGATAAGCAACTCCTACTTTAGCAACATATAAAGTAATGCTTTCGCCTCGTTTTAAAGATTCTCCGGCTTCAACTGATTGTCTTACTATTTCTTCATCACTATATTCACTATCAGTTTCAACTACTTCATCTTCAATGTTAACAACTAAACCACGGGCTTCTAGAGCACCTTTGATTTCTCGATAATTTTTCTTATTATAATCTTCAACTAAAATTGTTTCATCACCAGTTGAAACATAAAGTTTAATTTCTGAACCTTTTTTTCTTTCTGAACCGGCTAAAGGAGATGTTCTAACAATATTTCCGACTTCAATTTCTTTAGAAGATACAGTATCTTGGTCATCAGCCACTTTAAAGCCAGCATCTTGTAGAATTTTAACGGCTTCGGTTAAAGTTTTATTAGTTACATCAGGTACTAAAATAGTACTTCTTTTACTAGTAACCATAATAATTACAAAGACCATCGTTACTACAATAACTAATCCTGTAAATGTCGCTGCTAATTTTATTAAAGTTTTATTTTGTTTTTTCAAATCATCACCTGTTATTTTTTTAACAATTACTTCCTCTTCTTCTTTTTTATTATTAACATTTTTAGATTCAATATTCTTTTTTGCTTCTTCTTTTACTTGTTTAATAACTTTTGTATCATCACTTATCTCTTGATATTTTAATTTAATTTTTTCTTCATTATCTCTAGTTGGGTCTAAACAAGTTTTTAAATCTTCATGCATTTCTCTAGCATCAGCATATCTATTTTTGGGATTTTTAGCCGTGGCTTTAATAATAATGTTTTCAACACTTTGAGGAATATTTGGCAGTTCATCACGAATACTTGGTAAAGGTTCTTTTAAATGTTTTAACGCTATTTCTACAGCATTTTCACCTTTAAATGGTAATTTACCAGTCAATAATTCATAAAACAAAATACCAATTGAATATATATCACTTTGTAAAGTAGAACCTTTTCCACTGGCTTGTTCTGGTGGTAGGTAATGAACACTACCCATTACCGAATTAGTTTGCGTTAATTGAGTTGAATTCATCGCCATTGCAATACCAAAATCAGTAATTTTTACTAAACCATTTTCCAAAATCATAATGTTTTGTGGTTTAATATCTCGATGAATAATATAAGAATCATGGGCTACTGATAAGCCATCAGTTATTTGTAAAACTATATCAACGGCTTCTGATACTGTTAGTTTACCTCGTTTTTTGATAAGTTGTTTTAAATGCTTACCCTCAATATATTCCATAACAATATAATATTCGCCATTATCTTCGCCAACATCATAAACTTCTACAATATTAGGATGAGATAAACTAGAGGCTGCTAAGGCTTCTCTTTGAAAACGACGCACAAATTTTTCATCACTTGCTAAATCGCCTCTTAAAACTTTAACGGCTACATTGCGGTCTAAAATAGTATCATATGCTAAATAAACATTAGCCATTCCACCTTCGCCAATACTCTTAATTATTTGATAGCGGTCACTAATCTTTTGCCCTTTCATTATCATTCTAATCACCATTCCTTACAAGGTAAGCAACTGATATATTATCATTACCACCTCTAGCATTACATTTACGAATTAATTTTTCAACCTTTTCCTCCCCAGTTAAATCATCTTCAATTAATACTTTTTCAATTTGTTCTTCAGTTAACATATTAGTAAGACCATCACTACAAAGCATAATTGCATCAAATTCCATATCAACTACATCAAAGATATCTAAATCAACTTTTTCGGCTGCTCCTAAGGCTTTCATTAAAACATTTTTCTTTGGATGATTTTTAGCCTCTTCTTCCGTTAAATTACCGGCATCCACTAAAAGATTAACTAATGTATGGTCATGAGTCACTTTATGTAATTTATTATTTTTTAAAACAAAACCTGATGAATCTCCAATATTACCAAAGATTAAATAACTTTTAGTTAAAAGGGCTACCACCACAGTTGTTCCCAGTCCTTTAGAATCAACATTCTCTTCCCCATATTCTAATATTTCTTGATTAATTTCATTAATATTATCATTTAGCCAATTTACTGCATCAAGTTTTGAACCCACACTTGGTGTATCATTAAATCTTTTTCCTAAACGAGATACCACAATACTAGAGGCAACTTCTCCTTTACGATGTCCTCCCATTCCATCGGCTACAATTAATAAGTATTCATTACTTTCATTCCTTAAAATTGTAACACTATCTTCATTATGGCTTCTAACTCTTCCTGAATCCGTCATATAATATGCTTTCATCTTACACCTCTTTACTTCTAAGTTGTCCACAAGCAGCACTAATATTGCCCCCAAATTCTCTTCTTACTGTTGTATTAATGCCACCCTTTAATAATATATTTTTAAATTCTTCAATTCTTTTACTTTTCTTGAACTCTAAATTATTAGTTTCATTATAAGGAATTAAATTAACATAAACATTTAATCCTTTTAAAAGTTTAACTAACTCTTTAGCATGTTCTTCTTTATCATTTACCATATTAAGCATAACATATTCAATCGTCACCCGTCTATTATTTTTATGTAAATATTCTTTAATTGCGTCCATTACTTGACTAATACTATACACTTTACTAATTGGCATTATCTTATTTCTAATTTCATCATTCGGAGCATGTAAACTTAAAGCCAAATTGACTTGTAAATCTAAATCACTAAATTCTTTAATTTTAGGTACTAGTCCACAAGTAGAAACCGTAATATGACGTGCCCCAATCCCAAGTCCTTTAGCGTGATTAATAATTCTAATAAAATTAATAACATTATCATAGTTATCAAAAGGTTCTCCTATTCCCATAATAACTACTCTTTGAACTCTTTTTTTAATATCTTCTTCAATTAATAAAATTTCTTGAACCATTTCATAAGTTTCTAAATTTCTAACCTTTTTAAGTCTACCACTTTCACAAAACTTACATCCCATATTACAACCAACTTGACTGGAAATACACACACTTAAACCATAATCATGTTCCATTAAAACGGCTTCTACATAATTTTTATCATTTAATTCAAATAAATATTTCTTAACTAAATCACCAGTTTCAATAGTTTTTATTTTAATAAAATCATAAGTAAAATCTGCTTTTAATTTATCTCTTAATTCTTTTTTTAAATTACTAAAATTATCTATATTTCTTTCTCTATGAATATATAACCACTCAAAAACTTGTAGGGCTTTAAATTTCTTTTCATTTATTCCTACAAAATAATTTTCTAATTCTTGAATGTTTAAATCCATTAAATTTCTCATACTTTAATTTTACTATAAATATTTCAATTTGTAACAAAAAATCGACAATTTTTCACAAAAGAAAAGAAAAAGTTATTCTTTTCCTTTCCCTTGACATACTTTCTATGTCTAATGTGGCTATGTTTATTGTCTAAAGACAATAATTAAGTTTATCTAAACTTAACAAAAAAAGTATACCATATAAAAATAATTAATTCAACATTTTTGTCCAAATAATCACACATTTGGGCGTTTGCCAATTTTTAACAATTATAATCAAATTGGAAGTGAAATTTATGGAAGTAATAAAGGCAATAAGAGAAGAAAACAAATTAAGACAAGAAGATATCGCTAATATTTTAAAGATTAAAAGAGCAACTTATACATCTTATGAAATTGGAAGAGATTATATTCCTTTAAAACATTTAAATACACTTTGTAATTACTTCAATATATCTTTAGATTATGCTCTAGCGTTAACGAAGAAAAAGAATTATCCTAAAGAAAAAGAAGAAATAAATTATTCAATTATTCCTCAAAGATTAAAAGAATTAAGAAAAGATAATGGTTTAACACAAAATAAAATTGCTAATATTCTTAATATATCTCGTAGTACGTGGACAGGTTATGAACATGGCAATTATTTAATATCAACAATTCTTTTAAAGGATTTAGCCAAAAGATATAATCGGTCAATGGATTATTTATTAGGTAAAATTGATGATAAAAATGCCTTAAAAAGTAAAAATAACTTAACTTAATTACACAGATTACCTTTCAAATTCATAAAATACTATGAAATGGGAAAGGAAGGTTTAATGACTAAAGGAATATTAACAGCCCGGGAACAAGAAGTATTTGAACTACTTGTTTTAAATAAAACAACTAAAGAAATTGCAGATTATTTAGGAATAAGTGAAAAGACAGTCCGAAATCACATTTCCAATACTATGCAAAAATTAGGAGTTAAAAGTCGTGCCCAAGCTGTTGTAGAATTATTAAAATTAGGTGAACTAGCTATTTAACCTGAGAAATGCTTTGCCATTTCTTTTTTTGTATTAGAAATTATTTAAAGAAATATAATTAATTAGGTGGTTTTATGCTGAAAAGATTTGCTTACAAAAAGTTTATTATTATCACTCTATCCTTTATTTTTCTTCTTATTATTTATTTTTTTCCAAGTGATGAACTTCAAAATATTAATACAACATTAACGTATAGTAATCCAATTACAATGCCAATTTATTTAGTAGATAGTAATAATTTAGTTTCTCGGTTTGAAGTAATTAAAAAAAGTAGCGATGTTATGCCTTTAATCGATGAAGTCATTGAAAATTTAACAATTAATAAAGAAAGTAGTCATATTCCTAATAATTTTCATAAAATAATTCCTGAAAACACTAAAATAATTTCTAAAGATTTAAATGATGGCTTACTTAAAATTAATTTTTCTAAAGAACTTTTAAATGTTGATAAAGATAATGAAGAAAAAATGATTGAAGCCCTTATTTACTCTTTAACAGAAATTAAAGGTGTCGATAAAATTATGATTTTTATTGAAGGAGAAAATTTAAAGGCTTTACCACATAGTAAAAAAATTCTTCCTAATGTTTTAGACCGTAGTTTTGGAATTAATAAAGTTTATGAACTTGAAAGTATGAAAGATATTAGTAAAATTACAACTTATTATATTAGTAAAATCGATGGTTATTCTTACTATACACCAGTAACTACTATAACTAATAATAAAAATGAAAAAGTAGAAGTTATTATTGAAAAACTTAAATCTAGTCCTACTTATAATACTAATTTAATCAGTTATTTGGCTACATCTGCTGAATTAATCGATTATGAAATATTAGAAAATTCAGTAAATTTAAGTTTTAATAATCAAGTTCTTTCTTTAGAGGATAATAAAATTATTGAAGAAGTTAAATATTCAATTGCTCTTTCAATTAGAGATACTTATGATATATATGAAACTATATTTTATGTTGATGATAATTTAATTGATGTTTCCTTTATTTAAATGGCCTTTTTGGCTATTTTTTATTGCATTATTAAAAATATTGTTATATAATTTACTTGTTCTAGTTGTCCCCGTAGCTCAGCTGGATAGAGCAATCGCCTTCTAAGCGATCGGTCAGGCGTTCGAATCGCCTCGGAGACACC
>CANRCL010000053.1 GCA_947629115.1 uncultured Bacilli bacterium
TTTTCTTTTTTGCTATCTTTAAAATTTTATTTTTCTTTTTTTTATTTTTATTTATCGGACAATCTCCCCCGGTCAAGTGTTTTTTAATTTTTTATCCTTGTAAAATGTCCTTAATCCAATATATAATAATAATAGGAGTGATAGCATTGAAAAAAAGTAATTTTATTGAAGGTGCAATAATTGCTACCTTGGCTATATTTATCTCTAAATTTATTGGTATCATATATATAATTCCCTTTCAAAGTATTGTATCTTATGAGGGAGCAGCATTATATGGGTATGCTTATCAAATTTATAATTTATTTTTAATTATATCAACAGCAGGTATTCCTTTAGCCATTAGTAAACTTACTAGCGAATATAATTCTTTAGGAAAAATTAAAGAACGCAACTATATGTTTAAATCCGCCAGAAAATTTATTCTTATCTTTTCAATAATTGCCTTTTTAATTTGTTTTATATTTGCTCCAACTATTGCTGAAATATTGGTAGGTACTAAAGATTCAGTTTTAAGTTCTATTCCCGAAATAACATATGTCATTAGAGCAGTATCCTTTGCTATTTTAATAGTTCCACTTTTATCAATTATTCGTGGTTTTTTACAAGGCAATGGTTTTATGTTTCCAGCCTCATTTAGTCAAGTAATTGAACAAATTGCTAGAGTTGCAGTTATTTTAGGAGGAAGTTATTTAACTTATAAAGTTTTTAATTGCAGTTTAAAAACAACAATCGGCATTGCTGTATTTGGGGCATTTGTCGGAGCCTTTATTGGCTATGTATATTTAATCAATAAACTTTTCAAATTAAAAAAAGATATCAAAGTAAATGATAGTGAACTAAAAAAACAAGAAAGAAAATTAATTTTTAAAAAAGTTATTTTATATGCAATTCCGTTTATAGTTATAAATATTGCTAATTCATTATATTCAGTGACTGATTTAGCCTTACTTATTAGAGGATTAGATTATTTACGTTTTTCTCAAAGGGAAATTACCACAATAAGTGCTATGTTTACCACCTACATTCCTAAAATGAACACTATTATAACTAGTATTGCTACTGGAATTGCTTTAAGTTTAGTACCATCAATTGCTAAAAGTAATGCTCAAAAAGATTATAAAGATATAAATGAAAAATTCAATAAAACAATTCAAATATTCTTATATGTTGCTTTACCACTTGCCATATTTATGAGTATTTTTGCTAAACAAATTTATACTATCTTTTTAGGAGAAAATGCTATTGGAACGATTATTTTAAGATATTCAATTATTGTTGCAGCGATTGATGCTTTATACATTATGATTTGTAATGGCTTACAAGGTTTAAATGAAACAAAATTAATTTATACTTCTGTTTTACTTGGTTTAGGATTAAATTTATTTTTAGATATTCCAATGATGTTTGCTTTTAATGACCTAGGAATCTATCCATATTATGGAACAATAACTGCTACTTTAATAGGTTATTTCGTTTCTTTATTCATTCCATTTATCGCATTAAAGAAAAAATATCATTTAAATTATAAAAATACATATCAAAAAATTCCTAAATTATTATTTAGTTATTTAATAATGATTCTTTTATCTTTCTTAACTTGTGGTATAATAAATAATATAGAAAATAGAATACTACTAGTTTTAATACTTGCCATAATTAGTATTATCTTCTTAGTAATCTATTATTTATTAAATAAGAAAGAAATTAAAGAAATTTTAGGAAATAAATTTCATAAAAAGAAAGGAAGTAAATAGTGAATATATATATAATTATTGCAATAGTATTTGTTATCTTATCAATAATAGTTTTGGTTTTTACAATTGGTTATACTAATCTTAAGAAAAATAAAGAAAAAATGGATAAAGCCGAAGAAATTATTGATTTAAATTTAAATAAAAAAATAGATATTATAATGGCCATTAATAATAGCATTAAGAAAGTGACTGGTAAAAAAGACTATCTAAAAGAATATATGGTTGTTAAAGATGCTATAATTACTAACATTGAAAAAGATTTAAAATTAGAAGAAGCCGTTAGATTAATAAATGAATTAAGTAAAGATTTTACTGCAATTAATAGTGATAAAGAGTTTATAAAAAACTATCAAGCCTTAAGAGAAGTTGATGAAATATTAGTCGCGGCCAAAAATTTATTTAATAAAAATGCTTTAGAAAGTAATCAATTATTAAAAAGTTTCCCTTATAGTTTAATTTCTAAAATTACTAATTTTAAAATTAGGTCATATTATTCAACAATAAACAAAACCGATGATGAAAACTTTTAAAGTTGCCAATCAATCGGTTTTATTTTGTTTTTAATTAAGAAATCATTTGTTCTTGAAAATGGTTTAGAGCCAAAGAAACCATAACTTGCTGAAAAAGGCGATGGATGGGGACTAGTAATGACTAAATGTTTCGGATTTGTTATAAATTTTTGTTTTTCTTTAGCAAAATTTCCCCATAGAATATAGACTACTGGTTCATCTTTTTGATTTATGGCTTTAATTATATAATCTGTTAAAAGTTCCCAACCTATATTACGATGAGATGCTGGTTTATCTTTTTCAACAGTTAATACAGAATTTAAAAGTAATACTCCCTCTTTGGCCCATTTAGTTAAATCACCATCTAATGCGGGTTTAATTCCTAAATCATTATATAATTCTTTATAAATATTTTGTAAAGATGGAGGAATTTTAATGCCTTTTTGAACACTAAAAGATAAGCCGTGAGCCTCGCCCTCACCATGATATGGGTCTTGACCAACTATTACAACTTTTACATCGTGATAACTTGTTAATTTTAGAGCATTAAAAATATAATTTTTCGGAGGATAAATTGTTTTCGTTTGATATTTTTCATTAATCATTTGTAAAAACTTTTTAAATCCATCACTTTTTTCTATTACTTCTAAAACCTTATCCCAATCATTACCTATCATATTTTACTCCTATCATTTTGGCATTTTACCTCTTTTTATTTATGATAACGTTCGTTATTATTTATTTTAAAAGCCCGATATATTTGCTCTAATAAAATTCCTCTAAATAATCCGTGAGGAAATGTTAATTTAGAAAAACTTATTCTTGCATCACATTTTTCTATAATACAATTATCAAGTCCATTTGAACTACCAATAATAAATGTAAGGTTTCCATTATAATTAAATGTGTTTTCTAAAAAGGCGGCAAATTCTAAACTATCATATTCTTTGCCATCAATTGTTAAAGCAATATTATAATCAGTACTTTTAAATATATTTAATAATTCTGAAGTTTCTTTTTTTATATCATCATTATCTTTTAATTCAATTATTTCAATTTTATGATATTTATTAATTCTTTTTTGATAATCTTCAATTAATTCTTTTAAATAATTTTCTTTTATTTTACCAAAGCAAATTATTTTGATCATAAAACCATCACTTCACTTATTTCATCTTGAGTAGCAACATTAATATTTTTAAAATTAACATCATATTCTTTTAAAGTTTCTTTAACCGTTTTTAAGGCTATTTTAGGATCGTTATTAACTTCACTTAAGTGCATTAAATAAACTTCTTTAGTATTTTCCCCAATTAGTTTAGCAAGATAAAAACCCGATGCTTGATTAGATAAGTGACCTTCATCAGATAAAATTCTCCTTTTTAATACTTCTGGATAAGGTCCGTGAGTAAGCATTTCAACATCGTGATTGCTTTCCATTAAATATATATCACGATTTTTTAATAATTTAAAATATTTATTCTTTATATATCCGGTATCTGTAATTTGAACAACTGAATGATTATCTTCTTCAATTATAAAATTTCTTGAACCAACTGAATCATGACTAGATTTTATTGCGTATATTTTTAAACCATCAAATTCCATTTCATCTTCATAAATTTTTATATGTTCATAGTTTTTAATCGAATTTAAACTTAAAAACATTTCACTTGGCATACAAACTAAAGCCGGATATGATTTAATAAAAGTTTCTAATGCTGATATATGGTCACTATGAAGATGACTAATTAAAATGATGTCAATGTCTTCAGGTTTAACATTTATTTTTTTTAATGCTTCAACTATATATTTTTTATTTTTTCCCATATCTAATAAAATTCGATGATTTTTAGTTTCAATATAAGTTGAATTACCTTTAGAGCCACTTGCTAAAACGCAGACTTTCATCGGAACAAATACCCCCTAGGATTTACATAATTAGTTGGACTACCTACTGATACACCGAAATGAAGATGAACTCCAGTTGAAGAACCACTTCTACTCATATAACCTATGACAGATGCTCTATTAACTTTTTCACCAACCACAACTGGAATTTTATTTGACATATGGGCATAAGTTGTATATAAACCATTACCGTGGTCAATAACTACGTGATTACCAAAACCACCACCACAACGGTCACCATAAACACCATAGTTAGGACAACTATTTACAACTTCAATAACAGTACCGCCGGTAACCGCAAATATATTACTAAATTCAGTACCAGAGATATCTAGGCCATTGTGATGTTTTCCCCAACGATAAGCAAATTCGCTGGTTATCATAAATGGATTACTTGTTGGCCATTTCCAACCCTCGCCATTATCAATAATTGTTTGATTACCTACTGAAGTAATTACTCTACCTCTAGTTTCAATTTGATTTACTGTTTCTCTAATAGTAATTCGTTCTTTATCATAGTCAACTTGGGTACTTTGTTCACCATTAGTAACATTGTAATGACTAGTCTCTAAATAAATACCATTAACACCAGGTTGGGTAATTTCGTGATAACTAGGGTCTTTGGTATTATCTCTTTTTATTTCAGTTTCAAATTTATATTCTTTTTCTGTTCTTTCAGAAACTGAATAAGTAAAAGATATTTCTGGCGCAATTAAATTTACATTTACTTTTTCGCCAACAGCAAGTAAAGAGTCTTTGGAAACATATTTAGGATTAGCAATTAAAAATTCTTGAGTATTTAAAGTATTATTTTCAGAAATAGATTCGATAGTATCTCCCTCTTTAACTACATATGTTTTTTCTTTATAATTAAAACCAAATAATAATTCTTGGGCTAGTTCATCACTATTTTCATAAATTATATTATTAACACTTATATATTTTTCTCTTACAGTTATATCTTCATCGATACCCATTTTATCATAAAAAGTACCAATATCATCTAGGGCTTTTTGTTTTCCATTCATATAAGTTTCTAAATCTTCTTCGGAAATAAATGCTAAAATAAATTCTTTAACAGCATCTTCTAAAACTTTTTTATCTAAAACATAAATATATATTGGGTCTTTTTCTTCTTTTGAGATTTGAATTTCATAACCCTTTATAGTAAAATCTTGTAATTCTTCTATTTTATCATATATTTCATTTAAAGAAGATACTTCCGTGTTATAAGAATAATTTTCTACAACTTGTAAACTACTTGGGGGATAAACCTTATTTACTTGGTATTTATCTTTAATACCTTGTTGTTTTTGGTCAATTAAATTATATAAATCATCTTTACTATCTATATAACCAATTACTTTACCACCTAAATATACATTATATATTTTTTTAACATCTGTTAAATTTTCATAACTTCCTTTAATAAAATATAAACATAAAATAATGGCACAAAATAAACTTGTAATAATTATATTTTTTACTTTCATTCGTTATCATCCTTTATGTCATTTGCAACGCTTCGAAAAGCACTCATATTAAGTTCAAACATTAAATCAACGGTACCAGTACTACCTTTACGATGTTTAGCAATAACAAGTTCGGCAGGGACTATTTTTTCTTTTTGGTCTTTTCTAGCATCATAATAATCTTTTCGGTTAATAAAAAGTACCATATCAGCATCTTGTTCGATTGAACCTGATTCTCTTAAATCCGCTAACATTGGCATATTGCTTTCTCTTTTTTCAGCACTTCTGGAAAGTTGGGCACAAGCAATTACCGGTACTCCTAATTCCAAAGCCATTAATTTTAAACTTCTAGAAATTTCAGAAACTTCAACTTGTCTTGATTCTATTCTTTTATTACCAGTTGTTACTAATTGTAAGTAATCTATTACGACTAGGCCTAAACCATTTGGCATATTAGCAAGACGACGACATTTGGCTTTTATTTCGGAAACTGTTATCCCTGAATTATCTTCAATATAAAGATTGGTTTCTGCTAAAGTATTCATTGCTTCATTATATCTTTTCCAATCTCTTTCTTGCATATTACCAGTTTGAAGTTTATAAGAATCTATTCCTCCAATGGCACTTATAATTCGATTAACTAATTGGTCTGCTGGCATTTCTAAATTAAAAATAGCAATGGCTTTATTGGTTGTAGTTGCAGCATAAGTTGCCATATTTAAGGCAAGGGCTGTTTTTCCCATACCAGGACGAGCCGCTAAAATAATAAGTTCACCAGGTTGAAATCCCGTACTTATTTTATCAAAATCATAAAAACCAGTTTCTAATCCTGTTATAATTTTTTTAGTTTTAGCAAGTTCTTCTAATTTGGCTTGGGCTCTTCTTAAAATTTCTTGAATTGGCACAAATTCTTTTACTGCTCTGGCTTTTACAACATTTAAAATATTTTTTTCAGCATTATCAAGTAAACTATTAACATCTTCATTTTCATAGGCTTCTGTTTCAATTTCAGAAACAGCATTAATTATATTCCGCCGTATAGCATGTTCTTTAATAATATTTAGATAATGACTCAAATTAGCCGTTGTAATAACTGAATCTATTACTTCACTTATATAAGGCATACCTATGGTATTTAATCTTTTTTTCTTATCTAATTCTTCTTTAATCATTTTAATGTCTATTGGAATATTATTTTTATGTAATTCTTCAATGGCCTCAAATAAATATTTATTTTTTTCATCAAAAAACATTTCAGAATTTACTTCATCACAAATATCCTCTACTAAAGAATTATCAATAAAACAAACACCAATAACACTCATTTCGGCTTCTTTATTAGAAGGCATTACTCTTGGCATAAAATCACCTACTTCTCAACAATTATATTAATATAAAAACTTACTTTTTTATGTAATTCAACTAATACTTTATGAACTCCTAAAGAATCAATATTATTTTCAAGTTTTAAACATTTCTTATCAATGTTATATCCTAATTTTTTTAATTCTTCACATATTTGTTTAGTTGAAATATTTCCAAACACTTTATCATTAGCACCAGTATTAACTTTAAATTTAATATTTTTATTTTCTAATTGTTTTTTTATTTTAGAAAGTTCTAATACTTTAGCATCTTCTTCATCTTGTCTAATTTTTATTTCTTTATCTAAAATATTTTTACTTCCTTTAGTATATAAAACACCTAATTTGTTTTTAATAAGATAATTATTTCCATAACCATCACTTACATCTATAATATCATCTTTTTTACCTTTGCCTTTAACATCTTTTAGTAAAATAATTTTCATATTACCTCCTAAAACGTTTACAATATTATAACATAAATATCTTTATTTAGAAATAACTTGCCATACTTTTTTCCGACCAAAATCTTTTGAAGTTAATAATCCTTGATTTTTTAAAAGCCGAATATATCTTCGAATAGTTCTTTCACTTAAATTATATTTTTCGGCTAAAAAGCATTCAGTTATTTTATTATTATTTTTAATATCTTCAAAAATTAAACTTAATAGTCTAGTATTTATTACTCTCATCTTTTACTCCTTTCACTTATATATACGCTATAAATGAAAGATTTCCTTTTTTTAGAAAAAATTTTTAAAATAATGTTGAGTTAAACATAATGACTGATAAATAAAAAGATGATATAATAAAAATAGCCAAACAAAAGATAAAGGAGG
>CANRCL010000054.1 GCA_947629115.1 uncultured Bacilli bacterium
TTTTTTAATTCTATTGCTGCTGTTATATTTACACTACTATCTCCTACTATGGTATAGTTTACTGTTGTTTTATAACCTTTATTACTTTTTGTTGCACTTATTATGGTGGCTAAATCTATTTCATTGGGATTAATTGTTACTTTATTACTTGCTTTATCACTTTGATAACCTAGATAGACTCTTCCATCTCCATCGGTAATTATATCTTCTTCTAATGGTTCTTCTTCTCCACTTTTCTTAACACTTGCTGTTATTGTTAAATCACTTGTACAATTTAAGTAGGCTTCTTCTTCTGTTGTGCTTCCACTTATTCCTGCCGTTGATACTATATGGTCTGTTCTTTCTGGTTCAAATCTATTTTCTTTTGTATCTGTTGCCCAATAACTTGTTCCTATCTTTCCTTGAGCCATATCTGTCACCAATAAATCGAGATATAAATTACTTTCTCCAGTTATTGTTGGTGTTCCATATTTTGCTAGTTGGTCTGTTTCGCCAGTAAAATTAGTTTCTGTTTTTCCTCCACTATTATTTGTTATTGAAAAATATGCAAAGGCTGAACCTATTACCAATAACATTAATGTGGCTAAACCTATCATTGTTAAGACTATTGTCTTTTTCTTTTCCATAAATCTACTCCTTTTCTTTATTATGTTCAAGTAAACAATATTTATTATATATACGTTTTAAGTATAATATATTTTTTCTTCTATTGATATATTATTTTTACCACTTTATATTTACTTGACACTCTCTACCTTTATAAGATTAATTATAATTACCCCCCCCGAAAATCAAGTGATTTTCTTTAATTTCTTTATTATTTGACATAATTTGACATCAAAAAAATAAAATTATGTTCTTCATTTTTTTAAAGATTATTTTATATTTTTATGATACAATTATTAAAGGACGTGATACTATGGAATATAATGTTATTAAAAATGCTAATGCAATTATTGAAAAAAGTCCATATTTAGTTAAAAATCCTACTAAATATAAAAATAAATGGCATGATTTATTTGGTAATAATAATCCTATTTGTTTAGAACTTGGAATGGGGCGGGGAGATTTTATAATTAATATGGCTAAAGAATATCCAGAAAAGAATTTTATTGGTTTAGAATTATATGCATCTCAAATGGTTAAAGCCACTGAAAGATTACAAAATACTAAATTAAATAATTTAAAATTAATTAATGCTGATGCGAGAGATATAGATAAAATATTTGGTAAAGAAATTACAACAATATACTTAACATTTTCAGAACCTTGGCCTAAAAGAAGAGACGAAAGAAATAGATTTACCCATGAAAGTTATTTAAAACTATATGATAAGATATTTAAAAAGAATAAACATATAATATTAAAAACTGATAATAAAGGATTATTTGCTTATTCATTAGAAAGTTTATCTAAATATTGGTATGTCTTTGAAAGAGTTAGTCTTGACTTACATCATGAAGAATATCCTATTAAAAATATAATGACTGATTTTGAAAAACAATATTTTAAAGAGGGGCGTCCTATTTATTATGTTGATGCTAAATTTGATAGTTAATTCCATTTATGGAATTTTTTTATGCAATAAAAAAGCATTTACTATGCTTCGTAAACGCTTACTTTCTTTTTATTTCTTCCTAATCTTTCAAATTTAACTACACCACTTACTTTAGCAAATAATGTATGGTCTTTTCCCATTCCCACATTAGTTCCGGGATAAATTTTAGTTCCTCTTTGACGATATAAAATTGAGCCAGCAGAAACTTTTTCTCCATCACTTGCTTTAGCACCAAGTCTACGACCAGCAGAATCTCTACCATTTCTTGTAGAACCTTGAGCCTTAACGTGGGCAAATCTTTGGATATCTAACTTAATATATAACATCTTTATTCTCCTTTACACTTATATTTTTTGGATATTGTTCTGCTAAATCTTTTAATAAATCAAGCATATTATTTATGAATACTCTTATAACTTCATTATCTTTTAAAATATCAATTATCATCTCTTTATTATCTATAAACTTAATTGACTCTTTATCAAGATTTAAAAGTCCATTAACTGTTGTATAAACTATACTTGATACACTAGCGCATACAATATCATTTCCATAAGAATTAAAATTAGCATGACCACTTATCTTAATTCTTTTGTTATTAAATTCAACTTTAATCATAATTATTTATTAATTTTCGTAACCACAAGTTTTGTATATGGTTGTCTATGACCTTGTTTTTTACGATATTTCTTTTTAGGTCTATATTTGAAAACAATAATTTTCTTATCTTTACCTTGTTTTTCTACTTTACATTCAACACTAGCACCTTTAACTGTTGGACTTCCTGCTTTACCATCAACAAATAAAACTTCGTCAAACTTAACAGTTGAACCAACTTCAGCATCTAGTTTTTCAACATAAATTACATCACCCTCGGCAACATAATATTGTTTTCCACCTGTCACAAATACGGCTTTCATTTCATACCTCCTTATAATATTTCTTTAAGTCGCGCCCTTAAGGTACAATTACTTGTTTTTTTAACCTTTTTAGTGCGGTTTTTTCCGAAATGACTTAAAACATAATGATTTTATCAAAAATAATCTTCTTTGTCAATCAAACTATTCTCTTTTGACCCAATATTTCGCTATTTCATCCTTTTCTTTGACATAATGATTATCTTCTTTAAAAAAATGATAAACTTCTTTTTTTAAATCTTGTATTCTTTTAGTATGATTATCTATTTTCTGATAATCTAAATCATATAAATAACGCTCTAATAAAAATCTTCTTTCTAAATAATGATAATTTTTATAATACATTATTATTTTATATAATAAAAAAGTAATAATAAAATAATTGTCTAAATGATAAGAATAATTAATTAAGAAAAAAATAATTAAAAAAATAAGAGAAATAACTAAATTTAAATAATAAGATAAATGATAAGAAAAAAACTTTTCTAATAATAAATGAATTATTGTATTACCATCTAAAGGTACTATGGGTATTAAATTAAATATTATTAAGATTAAATTATAATTAAGATAGAGGTTATAAGTAATAATATTAAAATAATCTTTAAATAGATATAAAAATAACATTAATAATAATTGAAATATAAAACCTCCACAAGCAATAATTAAATCTTTATTAATATTACTATTTATTTTTTTATTAATGGTAGTAAATCCCCCAAAAGGTAAAAGTTCAATACTAATTATTTCATAATTAAATAATTTAATAAAACATATATGTCCTAATTCATGAATTAAACAAATTAAAAAAATAATTAAGATATTTTTAAGATAACCACATAGAAAACAAATTAAAATAAAAAAATAAGTATAAGAATTAATTTTAAATTTATTTAAGATATTCTTCATAACTCATATATTGATTATCTTTTTGTAAAACTAAATAAAGATAATCAGCACTTGTTTCCCCAATTAAAGTATCTTTTTCTAAATAATCATATAAATTAACATTAACATTAGTAATACCACCATACCAATAATCTATTCCATCATTACCTTGTAATATTAAAGTATTACCATAATTATCTTTTTCCCCAATAAATACTACTATTCCCCCATTTAATAAAGAAACAGGGCTATTTTTACTTAAACTAAATTTTACACCATCTTGATATTTTTCATATTTACTACTTTGTAAATCATTACTACTAAAAACTAAATCAGTATTATCTTTAACGGCCGGAATAACTTTGCCAAAATTATCTTGATACCATTTATTTATTTTAGTAAATTCTAAACTATCTTTAAAAATATAATTATTGATAATATTTTCATACTTATTATCTACTTTGATAAATATACATATACTAATAACTAAAATAATACTTAATAAAATTCTCGTTATAAGACCTTTTAAATATTTAATCTTTTTTATTTCTTTTTCTTCTTCTTTTAAACTATAACTCTTATGACTTATTCTAGTATATTCATCCATATTATTCACCACTTAAATATATGAATTTATTATCTATTCTATAACTATTTATCTTTGTCTTTTTAAAATTACACCATCTAGGGCATTAAGATTACTTGGAGTTGGTAAATAATGTAATTCTTCCTCTAATAAATCACTAGATTTTACTAAAGAAGATTTAATTAAATAATTTGGAAAATAATTTCTTGTGGCTAGTAAAATCATATATTCTAAAAAGATAATTCCCTCATCATTTACTAAACCTTTTAATTGTTCTTCATATTTTCTTAAATCTTCAAAAGTCCAATTATTACCAACATAACGATAATAATAATCTAAAATATTAGAAAGTAAAATAACATCATACTTTTTATGAAAATATCTTTCTAATTCATAAGCATCAGCCATTTTAAAAGAAATATTGGCTTTTAATAAATTACTCTTTAAAGTATTATAACTATCTTCATCTTTTAACCAATTATTATAAAAAACATCTTTATTAGTTTTACCATAACCGATAAATAACATATAAATTAAATTTAAAGAACCTCGATTATTTTTTTGCACCTTATAATTATAATCCCTAATCATTTGCCATAAACTTTTAAATTCTTTATCCATATACGGTATTAAATCATTTATAATAGTACTTAATTCATCTAAAGATAAATGGGGATTAACTAACTTTTTCATTACTTCTAGGTATTCTTCTCTAGAATATTTTAAAATCATGGCTTTTTTTAAAGCATAAGATAAATAATAAGTATTAATATTACTATCAAAAGTATCGATATTTAAAATACCACTGCATACTAAATTAAATGTTTGGTCAGCACTAGCCATCACTGTTAAAGCCTTATCTTTATCATTTAAATTAACTAAATTTAAATAGCCTTGAATATTCTCATTAGTGCTTATATATGGTTTTTGATATTTACCAAACATTTCTCCAAAACATTTAATTTGTTTTTCTTCTACTTGATAATCAATTAAATATTTTATTGCTTTTTTAACATCTTCCATAAAACCCCTCACGATTTAGCCACTATTTTAACATATTTAAGACGTTTTAGCAAATTTTATGACCCTAAAACTTAAAATATAGAAAATTAAATTAATAATTAAATGCAAACCAATATTAGTTAAAATATGCGGAATAGTTGAATAATTAATTACATTACTTAAAATAATATAGATTAAATAATCAAAAGTAAGAATAAATAAATAATTATAAAAGTTCTTTTTATTTAAATCTTTAAATACTCTATTTAATAAATACATTATACTTAAAATAATTGTGTTATATAAAGTATTATGAAATATAATTAAATCTAAAATTAAACCCGTTAATAAATAATATTTATAACTTTTATTATATAAATAAACAAGAAAAAAATAAGAAGTATAAATAGTATAATTACCTACTAAAACATCTAATAAAACTAATAAAAATATCATAAATCCCCCTTATTATTTTTTAATACTGTCACATAATCAATATCTTTAATTTGCAAATTATATTTAACTTTAACTATTTTTTCAATATTTTTACTATCTAAACTTATACCTGATACTTCTCCCACAAAAATATTTTCATTTATATTACCTAACCCTGAAGTATATATATTATCTCCTAAATTAATATTATCATAATTAGAAATATTTCTAACAATTAATTCTCCATTTTGATATTCTAATATTCCTAAAGCATCTCCTATTTTAACAGATATTTTAGTATCTTTATTAG
Source organism: uncultured Bacilli bacterium (assembly GCA_947629115.1). The sequence continues at coordinate 5,697 of CANRCL010000054.1, forward strand.
GTAGTAATTTAACTGTACTTGTTTTATTATCAACTTTTTTTATTACCCCAACTAAAGTATTATCATAAATAACGGGATTATTATTTAAATTTTTATCTTTTCCTCCTCTAATAGTTATTTCACTTAAATAATTATAAATATCTTTATAGATTATATAAGTATTAAAAGACTCACTTTCATATATTAAATCTATTTCATTAAACTCTAATAATTTATTATAATCTTCTTTTAAATTATGACATTCTACCGGGGTATAATCTACTTCTTTTAAGGCTAATAAATTATAAAAACTATCTTTAAATATTAAAATTATAAATAAAATTAAAAATAAATAATTTTCTTTAAATATTTTTTTCATAGTTCATACTTTCTAAATATAAATCTAAGATACTTTGATTTATTTTACTATAAACACTTTCTTGACTATTAACTAATAATTTTTCATAATTATCTAATTCTTGATAAAAGTTTTTATTTATATGAAGCATTTTTAAATAAATATTTAAATGATTATTTTCATAAAAACTAACCATCTTATTAACTACATCCATATCTTTATAAATAGTTAAATATACTTTATATAAATTATCTTCTTTTATAATTATTGAAGAATCAATAGTTTTACAAAAGTTTTCCGCATTTTCTAAATTTTCATAAGCCCCAACTTGAAAAGCATAAGCCACATATTCTTCTTTAGCATAAATATTTTCTTTATTTAAAAATAAAAAAGTAAATAAAACTCCGCCGATTAAGGAAATAAAAATTAATAACATATTTTTCTTCATTTACTTATCACCAGTTATAATATAGCATAATTAAAATAAAAAAAATGTCGAATTAATAAAGACGACATTAAAAATTTATATTTCTACTTTTTCTTTGATTTTATCTTCCAATAATTGAGGATTATCTAAAATATTTTGCATTAAATGAAGAGATTTAATTAAATAAAAACCATCAGCAATTCGCTCATCAATTGTAATTCCAAAATCACAATAATATCTTTTTTCTTTATTAACTATTTCTTCTTTAATCTCTCCAATTGTTACAATTCCAGAACAAGTACCAAAGTCAGTCACATTATGATAGATACCACCACAATGCAGAGAACCTATATTAGAAACTAACATACTACTATAATAAACATTATCTTTAACTAAAGAAGATGGTAATAATCCGTGTTTATCACACCATTTAAATAAACCTACAATGGGAATTCTTATTAGATTAGGTAATTTACCAATTATCTGAATGGCATTATTAGCGCCCTTACCACAGTCTTCATTGCTTCTAACATTTTGAACTTTAGTTTTTATTTTTTTACTTATAGTAAATAAAGTATCCTCTAAAGAAATTGGCATAACTACCATTAATTCTTCAGATTTATCATCTAAATTTACTTTCATTACAAATGATAAAGAAATATCATTATGTTTATAAAGATGTCGATTAGCGACAAAATAATTTAATAAAGGACGATTATAAATTACTTTACCAAATAAAGTGACAAATGTATGAAAATAAGTAATATCGGGATTTTTTTCTTTTAATTTAGTTAAATAATTAATCAAATTTGTCACATCCATTTTTTGATTAATAAATAATTCGCTATAGGCTCTTTTAGGTTTTAAATCGATTAATATTTGATTTAAGCCATTTGTTTTTGCCGTGTTGCATCTTTTCTTTTCATATTTATACCTTCTATCTAAATTTATTATAACAAATTCGTTTCAATTAAAAAAGAACTTTTTGGAGTTCTCAAAATATATTATATTTTTATAAAAATAGGTAAAGGTTGGACATCACTTCCAACATCTCATCAGAAACTTTTAAAAGTACCCTACACTTAAGATTAAAAATAATCCGCGATAGACGATGCTATTCTATCCTCAATACCTATAGGAATTGCTTCCTCATTTTAACTAAAAAAAACAAATTATGGCGTCCCCGAGAAGATTTGAACTTCCGACCCCTTGCTTAGGAGGGGTATACTCTCCATCAGTTAGAACACCAAATCTTTTTATCTTTTCCCCCTTATAATTAAGGGCTTTT